>NZ_CP096200.1:300000-600000 GCF_023195835.1 Vibrio sinaloensis
TACGCGCTGAGTGCTCTAAATCAAGCGATACACAAGGCGCTGAACCGTCTGATGTAGGCATACTTTTGTCAAACGCGGTCGCACGTATGGTCATCACCACCAGCGAATCATGGGTTTGTACACGTGCAAGTGCATTACCCGCGTAGATAGGACGAATCACGGTATCGGGCGTTTCAATCGCCACCACATCCGATAACATGTCGACATCGGCCATGGCGGCAAACCTTGGCATGACATCTTTGCCGTAACTGGTCGCGGCAGTCAAAACGTGACTATACTGACCGGACAGCGCCATTAACACTTCCGCATGGTTTTCCGCTAGTCCATCTCGGTAGAGTGGATGACTGACCACCAGCACTCGCTCGATATCTGGGCAGCCGCGCAGGGTTTGGGCCATTGAATCGCATTCTTCTCCGATCAATAACAGGTCGATATTTGCCCCTTTTTGCTGCTTAAGCTCAAAAGCCGCGGTTAAAGCGCTATAGGTCTGAGCAAGGATCTGCTCGCCATCGTGCTGCGCCAGCAGCAGTATGTTCAACTGGGTCATCTTACGCACCTCACTCAATCACTTTGGCTTCGTTTTTGAGCTTATCAATCAGCTCGGCGACACTCGCGACTCGCACACCGCGACTTCTCGGCTCTGGAGCGAACACACTCAACACCTGCTGGCGTGACTCGACGTCTGCCACCAGCGTGTCGGCGGCGACCACTTCTAAAGGCTTGCGTTTTGCTTTCATAATATTGGGTAGCGAGGCGTAACGCGGCTCGTTAAGACGCAGGTCGGTACTGACGACAGCAGGCAATCTTAGCTCTAGGGTTTCAAGTCCAGCGTCGATTTCTCGAGTGACAGTCACTGAGTCCTCTTCTACGACTAGGCTGGAGGCAAAGGTCGCTTGTGGCCAACTCATCAAACCGGCCAACATTTGTGGTACTTGGTTGTTATCGTTATCGATTGACTGCTTCCCCAGTAGCACCAGTTGTGGCTGCTCTTGTTTAATGATCGCCGCGAGCAGTTTAGCCGTGCCCAGAGGCGTTCTCGGTTGACAGTGGTCAACATGAATTGCGCGATCCGCGCCGAGTGCGAGGGCATTGCGCAGTTGCTCCTGACAATTGGCAGCGCCAATCGACACCACCACCACTTCTTGACAACGGCCTGCCTCTTTAAGCCGTACGGCCTCTTCTACTGCAATTTCACAAAACGGGTTAATGACCATTTTCGCGTTGTCTTGTTCGACGCCGCTGCCATCAGACTTGACCCGAACTTTGCTGTAAGGGTCAATCACTCGTTTGATCGCAACCAAAATCTTCATTGCCTGTTCCTCGCCAGTCGTTGATATTTTCAGCTTAGTAAAGTTTACGTTTACGTCAACTGTAACTATAGTTATCAAAATGGTGCTGAGATCATTCAAAGGTGACCGGAATGGAACGAGAAAGCATGGATTTCGATGTCGTCATCGTCGGAGCTGGACCAGCAGGCTTAAGCGCCGCTTGCCGCTTAGCGCAACTCAGCCAAGAGCGTGAACAAGAGGTGTCGATTTGCGTGGTCGAGAAGGCCCCCGAAATCGGTGCGCACTCGCTGTCTGGTGCGGTATTTGAGACAAGAGCCCTGGATGAACTCTTCCCCAGTTGGCGACAACAGGGAGCGCCAGTCACCACTCAAGTCAGCCAAGACAAACTGCTCTACCTGACCAGTGCAGAGCGGCACATTAAGGTACCGGAGTTTCTTACCCCACTTGCACTACGCAATAACCATGAGCAATACATCGTTAGCCTAAGCCAGCTGTGCCGCTGGTTGGCAAAACAAGCCGAAGCGCTGGGTGTGGAGGTATTTGCGGGCTTTCCTGCGCGGGAGATTTATTTTGACAGCAACGGCTCGGTGTGTGGGATTATCACTGCGGATATGGGGCTGGATAAACACGGCGATAAAAAAGGCAACTTTCAACCTGGTGTGCAACTTAACGCCAAGCAAACGCTGTTCGCTGAGGGGGCTCGGGGTCACTTGGGTAAGCAGCTCATCGCTAAGTACAATCTCGACGCCGATTGCCATGCCCAGCATTACGCACTCGGAATCAAAGAAATCTGGCAACTGCCAAAAGGGGATGCTCGATTTGAACCCGGATTGGTGCTGCATGCGACCGGCTGGCCATTGACAGAATCAGCGACCACAGGCGGAAGCTTTCTCTATCATTTTGACGATCATCTGGTCGCGGTTGGCCTGATCACTGATCTTAATTACAGCAACCCATATTTAAGCCCATTCGACGAGTTTCAACGCCTCAAACATCACCCTCAATTTAGCCGTTATTTACAAGGCGCCGAACGCATTGAATATGGGGCAAGGGCACTGGCGAAAGGCGGGCTGTTTTCACTGCCCAAGCAGCAGTTCCCCGGTGGGCTGCTTATCGGCTGCGATGCTGGCACGCTGAATGCGGCCAAAATCAAAGGCTGCCACTGCGCTATGAAATCAGGGTTACTCGCTGCCGAGGCAACGTTTAACGCACTATTAAACAGCAAGCCGGAAGCGAACTACCATCCACTGTTCATAAACTCTTGGCTATATCAAGAGCTGGCCCAGCACCGAAATTTCTCCGGCGCGATTCATCAATATGGCTCAGTGTTAGGCGGTGCTATCAGTCTATTTGAACAAAATGTGTGGCAACGCTTAACCCGAACCCAGTCACGTTGGAACATCATCAACTCACAACCGGACTATGCAGCACTCCATGAGTTGTCTCGCTGCACGCCGATTGACTACCCTAAGCCCGATGGGGTGTTGAGCTTCGACAAAGCGTCATCGCTCTATCTTTCAGGCACCTTTCATGAAGAGAACCAGCCCTGCCACTTGCAAGTTGCCAACCAGCGCATTGCACTCACCCACCATATGACTATGTTCAATGAACCTAGCCAGCGATACTGCCCTGCTGGGGTGTATGAAGTTATCGAGGTGGACGGTCAGCGCAAACTGCAAATCAATGCACCCAACTGTTTACATTGCAAAGCGTGCGATATCAAAGACCCTTCGCAAAACATAACTTGGTTGCCACCAGAGGGCGGCGGCCCAAATTATTCATCAATGTAATCTTCGCTGATCCGAACCGGCCGTGATAAAAAATCTTGCGCGACCTTGCGTTGACAAAGGGTCATCCGCTTTAACACATTGGTCAAGTTTTGCTGCTCTAACAAGGTGAGGTCGGCAATCGCGAGCAGATCGTTCACTTTACGTAGATCGGTATACTCAATAACTTGATTCATAAAGCGCAAATGCCAAATGTGATCGAAAATATACACCAGCTCTCGGTATTGACGAGAATCGAGTTCATTGTGCTCTCGCATCGCCTGCAATCGGGCCATGGTGTTGCTGTGACGAACGTCGAGTTTGAGCGCATACAGTCGACAGAAAATCTCCATCGGCCGCAAGCACTCTTTAAGATTCAGTGAGGCCCGGCCGTCGATACGGTCGGTATCGAGCTGCTTTTCATCGGTAAGCGGCACCGAATACGTCAAACAGTGCTCGGCATAGGTGGTCAAAAACTCCGGGTTGGCTTGTAAAACCTGTTGAATGTGGGCCTGGATATTGTCGACTAGGTTAGCCGCGCCATAGGTCGAGCGGATATCGAAAAACACATTCAGCTCCAAGATCGAATCTGGCGTCGCCTGTTGAATCCAGTGGCTAAAATTGTCGCACCACTCTTTCTCACTCAAGCACCACTGATGGTTGGAGGCCATGATTAAGCCTTCACAATAGCTGTAACCGGCTTGGTTGAGCTGCTTACATACTCGCTCGGCGAGGTGCAAAAAGTAACGACGAATCGACTTTAGATCTTGCTCATCCGGGGTTTCAAATACAATCGCATTGTCTTGATCAGAAAACAGAGTCATATCGTGACGCGCATTGCTACCAAACGACACAAATGAGAAGGGTACTGGCGGTGGACCAATTTCTTCTATCGTCAGTTCAATGAAACGACAAATTGCCGCATCGTACGTACTGCCGATTAATCGGCGCAAATAATCGGGTTTGGTTCCGGCACTGATCATCTCGCGAATCAAGTCGGTCAAGCGATTCAGTGACTCGACCACATGGCTTAGGCTCTCCCCTTGCTGAATATCGGCGACGATACTGGTACCACTTTTTTGGTAATCAAATGTCGGGTTGACCGAGCCGCCACCCCCACTGTATATCTTGCGCACAATCGGGCGAAATGAGATCACATGACCAAGTTTTTCCGACAAGAAAATTCTCGAGGTGCTCAGGATAATATCTATCGGGCGGCCACTTTTGGTGACGATTTGTGCTTCAAATTCAGCCGGCTCTGTTTGATGCATAAACAGCTGCAACAAGTGCTGCAAAACTGGATTATTGCTCGGTAAGTCCGAAAAGAGCTGCTGCCAAATCGAGCCAGATTTGAGTTCGGTGTCGGTATATCCGAGCAACTGGTGTAAGCGGCTGTTGGAAAACACCACTTTTCCATCTGCCTCGAGAATGTAGCCTTCATTGGACGACTCAACCAAGGCACGATAGCGGTTTTTCGCTTCATGCAGCGCCATTTCCGCGCGCTTTTTGCGCTGATCTATCGCTCTCGATTGCACCAACACGTACAGCATGACAGCGGTTAAACCTAAGGTAATCCCGACAAAAACACGAAATAGCACCGCTTCGAGCTTATCCACTTCCCTTTGCACATCATCGATATAGACGCCGGTCCCGACAATCCACTGCCATTCATCGACCCCTTCCACATAGGTTAGCTTGGGCGCGGTAATGTTGGTATCGTCTTTCCACTGCCATTGATACTCAAGGTAACCTTGCTGCGATGCTTTAACCAAATTGACGATTTCGACAAACATCGGAAACCCAGTACTGTTTTCACTGTCGACGAAATCGGTTAAGTCTTGGTTGGTTAGATCTTGACGATAAGGGTGCATGATCATTTTCGGCTGCATGTCGGTGATAAAGAAATAGTCTTTATTCTCCGCACCATAGCGCATTGCTTTCACTTCCATCGCCGCTTTTTGCTGCGCCGCTTCGAGACTCATCACACCGCGCTGCTCTAAGGCAACATAGCTGTCGACAATACTGACCGCGGTCGAGGTGAGCTCTTTGAGCATCTGTCTTTTTTGCCCCAACATCGACTGCTCAACCAGCGGCAATATCAGATAAATAATGGTGGTGACAAATAGAATGATGGCCATCACCGTAGGCACAACTAAGCGCCAGCTAAACTGACTGAAAGAGGAACTTGACTCATCGGGAGCGGAACGTAAACCAGCAAAGTAGTCGTGCAACTCATTGGCATCGAGAACCTCGCTTAAGTCTTGTTGATGATTGGCATCGTGATATTTGGCGGTAAAACTGCCGTTTTCGAAATCGGCTCGCGTTGGGAGGTAGCCGTGGTAATCATCACGCACATGCGTTTCAAACACATTTTTGATTTGCTGACTGGTGTATTTGTCGCCGAACTCTTTGATCGCCTCGGCGAGTGCTTCTTTGCAATGACGAAATCGGCGATGGTCGTATGGGTCATACTCCACACTGCTCTTCATGGTCTGCGCGTGATCTTGGCCTTGATAGTCAAAAAAGCCGTCAATCCAACGATGGATCTCTTCGGCGCGAATCCCATACAGCTGCTGAGTGCGTTGTGCGTGCTCTGATATTTTCATTCAGTTTTAGTCAATCCAGTCTCATATTGATACTTCACTCAAAAATGTGCAGTGCGTTGCAATTTTGCTAAAACGCAATCAGCTTGGCTATCGCATCGGCGCGTTCATTAATTCAAGTCAATATTTGCTCACGAGTGCTTTTCTAGTATGTCGCCAATGTTATTGCTTTGAATTTCAACACATGTGCTGCAATGCACCTGTGTTTTCATCAACGGAGTAAACCCATGTTTTCCTTCTTTATCAGTACGATAAAGTGGTTTGGTAACGTCTGGGATGTCGTCTCGTATTGGCTGAAGGTCAGTATACCAAGCGTAATTGGAACACTCATTGACATGGTTCAACTTCGCTACACAACATAGGACGATTAGATGTCTAATAAAAGTAAAACCTTTTACAGGGACATGCGCCGTAAAGCGCATGAATTTGAGAGCCGAGAAGAGTTTCTTAACCACGACTTAAAGATCATGAGTTTTCGCCGCTGGGGGATTCATTTACCTTCGCGCGACTACAGTGTCGAACTTGAAGACTTAGTGCCTGCATTGGCCGCAACCATAGGTAAAGTGGTGATGGTAACCGCCATGGTCGCGGTGTTTGCGGCGCAGTTTGGCTTGTCGCCAGAGTTTGTTGCAGAGAACGTTCGCTATGAACTGCTGATCGCAGGTGCGCTGTTTGTTATCCTTTTTTCTGCGATTTTAAATCCAAACTCCAACTTGGCCGGTACGCATGGCCCGATGATCCCGCTTATCCCGCTGATTGCCGCCGCAGGTGGACACCCACTGGCACTCGGCATCATGGTGTGTATGTTCGGTTTTCTGCTCGCGTACACTAAAGGGGGCTCCAAACTGATGACGCTCACCGGTGTTGGCGTGCGCGGAGGTTTGCTGATCTACCTTGGTGCGGTTGGTTTGATTAGCCAAATCAACAAAACCGAAGCTTGGGCTGCCAGTACCGATCAAGGCTATATCTCATTTGCGGTCATTGGTGTCACCGTCGCTGTGTATGCCTACCTGGCTAAAATCAATAAACGTTGGCTGGCGATTCCACTTTGCTCACTGATTGCAGGTGTTGTCGCGTATGTCATGGGTGCTGAGTTCGCCTTTACCACTGAGCCCGGCCTACCTCATTTCAGCCCATTCTACTGGTGGGGAGAAGACACAGGTTGGCAACTTGGCTGGCCAAATCTAGAGCACTTTATCGCAGTGACACCGTTCGCGTTACTTGCGGTCGCCATGTGGTCGCCAGACTACCTTGGTCACCGTGTGTTCCAAGAGTTGAACTACCCGAAAGAAGCCAAAGGCGTTCTGATGGACGTGGATGACACCATGATGGTGGCCTCGATTCGTCAGGGTATCGGCTCATTCCTTGGCGGTGGTAACCTTGCTTCTTCTTGGGGGACCTATATGATCCCTGCGGCGATTGCAAAACGCCCTATTCCGGGTGGCGCGTTGCTCACTGGTATTATGTGTATTGCCGCTGCGGTCATTGGTTATCCGATGGACTTAGCGATGTGGGAACCGGTACTGCGCGTGGCGTTGATTGTCGGTGTGTTCTTGCCGCTACTTGAAGCCGGTATGCAGATGATCCACAAGCATAAGGACTCTCTCAGTGCGGGCATCTGTATCTTCGCCTGTGCGTTTGTCAACCCAGTATTCGGCTGGGCGACCACTATGCTGCTCGATAACATGGGCCTAATTGGCGACCACGAACGCGCTAAAGAGCTCTCAGCGAAAGACAAATACCTGATCCCAGGTTTGGCATTCGTCATTTGTGTAGGCTCACTCGCATTGGTGGGTCAATTGCCGGGCATTCCCGCACTGATCGGCCACTAATCTCTATTTGGGCGCAGCGCAAGGCTGTGCCCTTCCCCCTCTTTATTGTTTATTTTTCGTTCGAAACCACCCTATTTGTCTCATCCATTTTCTTCACCTGCTCTCCCAGCTAATCGATAACCCACACCTATTCCAGCAACAAGCTATTAACATCGATTCAATTAGTTTCAATTAAGTTGAAAAAGAGATTCCAATCACATTTTATTCGGTTATAATTCGCGCCCATTGCGCTTAATGTTGATAAACGCAAACTAAATTTGATGAAATCGCCAGTTAACCTATCCTCGCCAGCGGGGAAAAACGAGAAGAACAATGAGCAAGATTGATAAAGCAATGCGCATCCTGCTAGCAGGATTTTGTATCAACCTTTGTCTTGGCATCCTGTATGCTTGGAGTGTGTTTAACAAAGCATTAGTCACCGAGTCTGGCTGGAGCGCTGCTGAAGCGTCTGCGCCATATGCGACTGCAACTATTACTTTCTCTATCTGTCTTCTGGTTGCCGGTATCCTCCAAGACCGCATGGGCCCACGCCTAATCCTTATCTTGGGTACAGTGCTAACTGGCCTAGGGATGATTGCTTCTGGTTTTGTCAACTCGCCACTAATGCTAAACATTACCTTTGGTGTGATCACTGGTGCAGGTATTGGTTTTGGATACGCCTGTCTTTCGCCTTCGGCGATGAAATGGTTCCACGCCTCGAAAAAAGGCATGGTTAACGGCATTATCGCAGCAGGTTTTGGTCTAGCCGCGATTTACTTAGCTCCTGTGACTTCTGCACTGATCGACAGCATGGGCATCCAAACCAGCTTCCTAGTGCTTGGTGTTGCTATTCTTGCTATCGCTGTTCCTCTGGCAGCAACCATCAGCAACCCGCCTGCGGGTTACACGCCAGCTGAACCTAAAGTAAAACAAGGTCAAGCACCGAAGGTTGTAAAGAAGTCTGACGACCTCACTTGGAAAGCGATGCTTAAAACGCCACAGTTCTACTCTCTATGGATCATGTACGCGTTCGCCGCTTCTGTTGGTCTTATGATCATCGGTAACATCACCACTATCGCCAGCGTTCAAGCGAACCTACCAAACGCGGTTTATCTAGCGTCTATCCTCGCGGTATTTAACTCTGGTGGCCGTGTTGCTGCGGGTATGCTTGCAGACAAGATCGGTGGCGTACGTACTCTTCTTCTGGCGTTCGTTCTACAGGGCATCAACATGGTGCTGTTCGCAACGTTTAAGACTGAATTCACGCTGATTATTGGTACAGCAATCGCAGCGGTAGGTTACGGCACATTGCTCGCGGTATTCCCAACCTTAACCGCTGAGTTCTACGGTTTGAAAAACTACGGCACCAACTACGGCGTGCTGTACACAGCATGGGGTATCGGTGGTGCAATTGGTGCGGCGGTTGTTGGCTACTCAATGACTAACGGCGAAGGCTACACGCTGGCTTACACTATCTCTGCGGCGATGATGGCGGTTTGTATTGTTCTTGCTTTCATCACCAAACCGATGACAGAAGCGAAGATTGCTCAGCTAAAGCATGCTTAATCTGTTGATTTAATGCTATAAAGGCTTAACCTTAAGGTTAGGCCTTTTTTGTATCTAGTGACTATGTCTGAGCCAATCGAACTCGCCGCCGACTACTATCTAAACAACTTTAAAAAGCTCACCAACCACGCCGAAGAATGGTACTCCGATCTGCTCTCTAGCGACGAGCAAGATTGGCTAGAGCGTTTTAATGGACTCAATCACGCCGCCCAATGCTTGTTGGTACGTTTGCTTTCGCGCAAAGGTCACTGGTTTCGCTCCGACAAACTTGAGTATAAAGAAATCCCTCAACTAGCAGCGGCGCTGGAACAGCTAGAGCAGGAGGGGATGGTCACCCTTAACCCGACGATCAGCACGCTCCTGCTGGCACAGCAGCTTTTGACCAAACCAGAGTTGCTGACACTGTTTGAACTTAGCCATAAGTCGTGGCGCAAAGATCAACTCATCGAACAGTTACCAGACACCGCTTTTGCTGACTTCGACCGACTGCCGTTTGATGTGATAGAGCTGCTCCACCCGCATGTCATCAAGCTGCTGCTGGCACTGTTTTTCGCCAATACTCATCAAGACCTCAGCCAGTTTGTGTTAGACGAACTTGGATTGCATCAATTTGAGCGATACCAACTCAGTCAGGCTCGGCGCTTCTTTGCTGATCGAGAGCAGGTCAATCAGCTGTTACAGCTGTCTGAACTGCAAAGCTTGTACCTAGAGAGTGACCGTAAAGATGCTCAGTCGCTCTATACTCTGCTCGCCCAAATGCCTGCTGCGGTTGAGCACCCGTATGTCGAGCGAAAGCGACAACACTTGATCAACGATATGGCCCGCGATCTCGAGCGATTGAAGTGCTATGAACAAAGTTTGCATTGGTTTAAACAGACAAGGCTTCCGCCTTCGCGTGAACGCCAGGCGCGCATTTACGATGCACTTGATCAGTTGGAGCTAATGAGTGACGTTGTCACCAACATGACAACTCAGCCACATGACCTCGCCGAGCAAGAAGTCGCTGCCAAGCTTGATCAGCGTCTGCGGCGTAAGCAAGGTATTCGCGTACCCAGAGTGCAGAAACCACAAGTTGTGACACAGCACCTGGAGCTGGATTTAACTCAACAGCGGGTTGAAATGGCGGTGAAAAGCCACTTTGAATCACTCGGTTATCAGGTCTACTATCTAGAAAATCTATTACTCAATGGGCTGTTTGGCCTTGCCTATTGGCAGGCAATTTTCGCCCCTGTCGAAGGCGCTTTCCTTAATCGATATCAATATCGCCCGCTCGACCTCTATCATGCGGACTTTTGCTCTAAGCGCCAACCACTGCTGGAGCAAATCGAAACCCACCTTGCTCGACATGGCTATGCACAACTCAAACAAACCTATAGCGAAAAGCAAGGCATCAACAATCCTTTCATCCATTGGGGATTGATTGAACTTGATCTACTCGAACAATGTGAGCAACACATACCGATAAGCGACCTCCTCGCCCTATTTAAAGTATTACTAAGCGACATCAAACTGTTTCGTAGCGGAATGCCAGACCTGATATTGTTCCAAGATGGCCACTATCGCTGGCTGGAAGTAAAAGGCCCTGGCGATAAGGTTCAGGATAACCAGTGGCGCTGGTTTGCGCAGTTCAAACAGCTCAACATCCCTTTTTCTGTCGCCTACGTCAATCATTAGCATCAGAGTAAACGACAGCCAATGGACAAGGCTTTCTTCTTTTTAACAAGGTTTTATTTGATCATCTTCGCACCTTCTGCTGCAATTAGCCCATTGTGTGCAGAATGAAACTAGGCGTATGAATTTTAGAACCTTTTTGATGTTGGCTTTAGTCACGACTTTCGCCGGTTGTGCGACTTATGCAGGATTGAACTACGACCAGTTGTTTGGCGTCGCTGCGGTCCAGCAGCGTGACAGTGAGCCTGCAAGCTATGACAGCGACTTTTTCCTCGACCAAGTAAAGCCGATTATTGATAACCGCTGTGTGGTTTGTCACGCCTGTTACGACGCGCCTTGTCAGCTTAAGCTTTCATCAACCCAAGGCATCGACCGAGGCGCCAGCAAAGAACTGGTTTACGAGGGAACACGCCTGATTGCTGCTACACCTCACCGTCTTTTCGAGGATGCGCAAACCACTCAGCAGTGGCGTGACTTTAACTTTCATCCCGTCCTCAATGAGCGTGCACAAAATCCAACCGCCAACCTAGAAGCTGGCTTAATCGCTCGTATGTTGCAGCAAAAAGAAGCACACCCGCTACCCGAGCAAACACAATTAGAGGGCTTCGACTTTGCCATCGACCGCAGCCAAGTGTGTCCAACAATTGAAGAGTACGATCAGTACCTAAAAGATTACCCCACCTGGGGCATGCCTTATGGTATGCCAAACCTCTCAAGCAACGAGTATTCAACGTTAATAACTTGGCTTAAAAACGGTGCTAAGATGAACCAGCCTATCGCGCTTACGGCTGAACAAGCAGAGCTGGTTTATCAATACGAAACCTTGCTCAATAAAAGCCCGCGCAAAGTGCAGTTAACCGCGCGCTATATCTATGAGCACCTATTTTTGTCCCATCTGTACTTTTCAGACCTCAACGAAGTCACACCGCGATTCTTCCGTTTGGTGCGCTCAGCCACCCCGCCAGGCCAACCTGTGCAACGTATTGCTACGCGTCGCCCCTATGATGACCCGGGTGTAGAGCGCGTCTACTATCGATTGATTCCAATCCAATCCACCATCGTGGATAAGACTCATATGCCGTTCGCCCTCAATCAAGAGCGAATCACTAACTGGAAAAACTGGTTTATCGACGCCGACTACACGGTCGAAACGCTACCGAGTTACCAGCCAGATATCGCCGCCAATCCGATGACCGCTTTCATCGATTTGCCGGTGAAAGCGCGTTTCAAATTTATGCTCGATAACGCTCAAAATACCATTAATGCCTATATCAAAGGTCCGGTCTGTCGCGGTCAACTGGCTCTTAATGTAATCAACGATAGATTCTGGGTATTCTTTCTCGATCCTGAAAAAGCCGACATCCCTGAAGTTAACGAGTTTTACCGCTCGCAAGCTGAAAACTTGAAACTCCCAGGTGAACTAGAGAGTAACACCTTACCGGTCACCAATTGGGTCTCCTACTCGCGTCAGCAAGCTCGTTATCTAGAGGCCAAATCTGAGTTTATTAATGGCTGGTTTGAAAACGGCAAGTACCTCACCACCGACATTATTTGGACCGGCGACGGTACTAACCCGAATGCCGCACTGACTGTGTTTAGGCATTTCGACAGTGCATCGGTGGTGCAAGGCCTTGTCGGTGATGCGCCAAAAACCGCTTGGATTCTTGATTATGCGCTGATTGAGCGAATTCATTACTTGTTGGTGGCAGGTTTTGATGTCTACGGCAACTTCGGCCACCAGCTAATGACTAGAATGTTTATGGATTTCTTGCGCTTAGAAGGAGAAAGTAACTTTATCGCGTTGCTGCCAAGAGAGATGCGCCATCAAGAACACTCTAGCTGGTATCAAGATCAGAGCCCTCAGTTGAGTGACTTCTTGCTGCGCAACGTTGAGCCTTTCGATCAACCGACACAAGTGCCTTATCAAACCGACGACCCCAAAGCAGAGCTGTATGACATTCTCAAAACCCAGCTTGCTCCAGTGTTGAACCAGCGCTACGCGATTGAACAAACAGGTTTTAGCCCAGAAAACGAGGCATTGCTGCGCTCCATCGATGACATTAAAGGACGAGGTCTTACACCTGTGCCACAGATCATGATGTTGATGATTGAATCGCAACGAGGTGACGAACAGTTGTTTACCCTACTGCACAATAATGCTCACACCAATATCTCGAGTCTGTTTGACGAAGAGAGCAACCGCGATCCTGATAGTGATGACTTAACCCTTGTTCGTGGAGTGATCGGTAGCTATCCCGCTGCGTATTTATCACTCAAAGAGCAACAGATTCCTCAACTGGTCAATATGTTGCGCACCATGGAAAGCGAAGACGATTACATTAAGTTACTGGATACGTTCGCGATTCGTCGAAGCTCAGACAAGTTCTGGCCGTTTAGCGACAAGGTGCATCAGTGGTACCAAGACAATCAACCTATCGAATTTGGTTTGCTTGACTACAATAGATTTGAGAATAGGTAAAACCGTTCAACTGCGCTAGCAACGCAAATGGAGGTCACTATGGGTATTAACGATAGCATTAGAGCACTGGAGCAACAGATTTATGTCGCCTGTTCCGAAGGTGATTACGACACCGTCACCATGCTAGAGCATCAACTGGAAAGCTTACGCAACAAATCTGAGCACCCTTTTGATGATGATCCATACGCACCTGAGGGTAAGCTCTTCCCGGAAGATGACTGGTATTAAATCATAGCCCCCCGTTAACATGGGGGGTTATGCTTTTCGTCAACCCAACTATCAATCCAATACACAATTGGGGCCAGAGATGCTTGCGCTTTTAGTGTGCTTCAGTCCCACGACCAATGACGGTGATCAATCCCCCTCTGTTAGACTTAGGTTAAAGTCATACCCATACTATAAATGTCGCTTTACAAAGCACGTTTAGGCGCTATTATTTACACGCAAACGATTGCCTCACTTTTTGTGTGTTTATTTTGAGGGTTTTATGCTGTCTGATATCCAAATTTGTCGTCACACCAATCTCCGTCCCATTGCTGATATCGCGGCACACGCCGGATTACTTGAAAGCGAATATCACAGCCAAGGAAAATACAAAGCAAAAGTCGCCCTTAACACGTTAAAGCGATTGCACGCTAAGCCCAGCGGTAAGTTAGTGCTGGTCACTGCCATTACCCCTACTCCGCTGGGTGAAGGAAAAACCGTCACCACCATTGGACTAGCGCAAGGGCTCGCCAAACAAGATTGTTCGGTTATGGCTTGTATTCGTCAGCCCTCTATGGGACCGATTTTCGGCGTCAAAGGTGGCGCAGCCGGTGGTGGTTACTCGCAAGTGGCGCCGATGGAGGAGCTTAACCTCCATCTCACTGGTGATATTCATGCGGTAACCGCCGCGCACAACCTTGCCGCAGCAGCGATTGATGCCCGTATATATCACGAACAGCGCTTGGGCTATCAAGATTTTGCGCAGCGCAGTGGCATGAAGGCGCTGCGCATCGACCCAAACCGCGTGGTATGGAAGCGGGTGATGGACCACAACGACCGTGCGCTACGTATGGTCACTGTCGGACAAAATGAACCGGGCAAAACCATAAATGGAATTGAGCGACAAGACGGCTTTGACATCTCCGCCGCATCTGAACTAATGGCAATTTTGGCTCTCGCCCATGATTTAAAAGATTTACGCGCCCGCATCGGGCAGATAGTTCTGGCCTATGATCTCGATGGACAACCCGTGACCACCGAGGATTTACAGGTCGCTGGAGCCATGACCGTCAGTATGAAAGAGGCGATTGAGCCGACGCTGATGCAAACATTAGAGGGCGTGCCTACGCTTATCCATGCTGGACCTTTTGCCAACATAGCCCACGGCAACTCTTCAATCATCGCCGACAACATCGCCACTAAGCTGTGCGAATACACCGTGACTGAAGGCGGCTTTGGCTCAGATATGGGGTTTGAAAAAGCGTGTAACATCAAAGCGCAAGTCTCGGGTAAAGCGCCAGACTGCGCAGTGATTGTGGCGACTTTACGTGGCCTCAAGGCCAACTCGGGCCGCTACGCTCTCGCTGCGGGGCAAGCCATACCTAATACTATCTATCAAAACGACTACGACGCACTGCTGGCAGGATTTGAAAACCTCAAATGGCATATCAACAATGTCAACAAATACGGGGTTCCTGCGGTAGTAGCGATTAATCGATTCCCTCAGGATAGTGCTCATGAGCTCAACTTGCTCAAGCAGTGGGTTGAACAGCTCGATGGCAACGTCGAGGTGGCCATTAGTGAAGGCTTCGCGCTTGGCGGGTCAGGAACGCTTGAGTTAGCCAACAAAGTACGTCAGCAGTGTGCTCAATCTGGTACTTTTACTCCGCTCTATCATTTTAACCAAACAACGGAAGAAAAACTGATGGCCGTTGCTGAGCATGGCTATGGCGCGGCGAGTCTTTCTCTGAGCGATAAGGCCAAGCAGCAGTTAGCTGAACTTAAACAGCACGGCTTTGATCATTTAGCGGTCTGTTTGGCTAAAACTCCAATGTCGATCTCCACCATGGGTGAGCTTAAAGGGGCGCCAAGCGGCTTTGATGTACCTGTACGTGAGCTTAGGCTCTGCGCAGGAGCAGGCTTTGTTTACGCTCTGTGTGGCAATGTGATGACCATGCCTGGCTTACCTGAAAAGCCCGCCTTTATGCATTTGGATATCGATGATAACGGTGACATCATCGGTCTGAGCTAAACTAACGTCTTGAAAACTGGCGATCTAATTGATCGCCAGTCCTGCTACAAATACTCCAGCAAACATGCAGTGAGTAGTTAGATGTTGTACCATTAGTCCATAGTCTCCCCAAAATATATCGGACGTTCTATGGAAGCAGAGCTGCTGGAAATCAAAAACTTCCTCTCGCAACACCCCCCTTTTGATGAGCTTGAAGATGATGTACTCAATTACATTACTCAAAATGTCGAGATCTCTTATTATCGCGAAGACACGCCCATCATTCACTTTGGTGACGAGATTCATGACCTCTATGTTGTGCGAAGTGGCGTTATCGAAATTTATCGCCGCAAAGGTGAGCTGTACAACCGTTTAGACGAAGGTTCCCTGTTTGGCCAAATGGGGCTGTTAACCCACAACAAAGTGCGTTTTCCCGCCAAAGCCATCAAAGACAGCTTGCTGTACTGTATTCCTGAGAGTGTGTTCCAAGAACTGTATGAGAACCACGAGGCATTCGCTGACTTCGTCGAAGTTGAAGACACCACGCGTTTACGCAACACCGTTTCCAACACCAGCGAACAAAACGATTTAACCACGTCCAAACTGCGTACATTGTTGAGCGGTGAAGCGCCATTTGTGCACAAAACTGAGTCGATTCAGAACGCAGCGATCAAGATGGCGGATGAAAATGTCTCCTCTTTGTTGATCATCGACCCAGATATCGCTCAGGACAACGAAGAGGACATCAACCCGCTTGTCGGCATCATCACCGACCGAGATCTCTGCACGCGAGTGCTGGCTCAAGGGCTTGATCCGCACGACGAGGTTGCCAGTGTCATGACAACAGAAGTGATCTCGCTCGATCATAACGCCTATGTCTACGAGGCGATGTTGACTATGCTGCGCTACAACGTCCATCACCTCCCCGTGCTTAAAGACAAAAAGCCAATTGGTATCATTGAAGCGACAGACATCGTCCGTTACGAGTCGCAGAACTCGCTACTCTTGGTTAGCAGTATCTTCCAGCAGCAGTCGGTTGATGAACTCGCCGCGCTATCCGAGCAAGTGAAAGACAGCTTCGTTCGCTTGGTCAACGAAGATGCAAATTCACACATGGTAGGCAGCGCGATGTCGGTCATCGGCCGCAGTTTCAAACAGCGAATCATTGAACTGGCGGAAGAAGAACTCGGAGAACCTCCCATCCCCTATTGTTTTGTTGCCCTCGGTTCAATGGGGCGTGATGAACAGCTGTTGGTGACGGATCAAGATAATGCCATTATCTTGGACAACACTTTTGTCAAAGAGCAGCACGACCACTATTTTGCTGAACTCGCCAAACGGGTTTGTGATGGTTTAGATAAGTGCGGCTATAGCTACTGCACCGGTGATATCATGGCGACCAACCCCGATTGGCGTATGACACGCACCGAATGGGAAGAGTGCTTCGCCGATTGGATTGACGACCCAAATCCTAAAGCCTTATTAAATGCATCGATTTTCTTTGATCTTGATGGTGTCTACGGACGTTTGAAATGGGCAGAGCAACTTAATGGTTTCATTGTGCGCCGCGCTCGCAAGAACAACCGTTTCTTAGCCTGCTTGGCGCGAAACGCGATGAATCGCACCCCACCGCTGGGCTTTTTTAAAGACTTTGTGATGGAAAAAGATGGTCAGCACAAAAATTCGATTAACCTCAAGCGTCGTGGTACTGCGCCACTGGCAGACCTGATCCGCGTTCATGCGTTGGCGGTGGGTTCGCGCTCCAAGAACTCGTTCGAACGTCTTGATGATATTCATGAAGCGGGTATTTTGCCCAAAGGTAAAGCGCGCGATCTCAGTGATGCCCTTGAGTTTATTTCAATGGTGCGAATCCGTCACCAAGCCTACGACGTGCAAAATCAAATAGAACCAGATAACAATATCGAGCCAGAACACTTATCGGATTTCGAGCGACGTAATCTCAAAGATGCATTTCAAATCCTCAGTAACGCGCAGAACTTCCTTAAGTTTCGCTACTCCGCCAGTAACAAGATGAAGTGAGGCAATGATGATTAGTAAACTCATGTCTCCTCCCTCGATAGACTGGCCCAGTAAATTTGCTCGCAAGCTTGAAGTCGTCATCGATCCATCACTGCGCAACTATTACGCGGCAGGCATGCCAGAGCCCAATACACCGCTGGATGAAGTGACCTTCCTCGCCATGGATTTTGAAACCACGGGTCTTGACTCTATGCAGGACGATATCATCACCATTGGCACTGTCCCTTTTACTCTTAATCGTATTTTGGTTAATCAAGCAAAGCACTGGACGGTAAAACCGCGCAAACAACTGGCAGAAGAGTCGGTGATTATACATGGTATTACACATACCGATGTTCTGGATGCGCCAGACTTAGCGGGGGTTTATCAAGATGTTCTATCGCAAATGGCAGGGCGTATTATTGTGGTGCATTATCAACGCATTGAGCGCGAGTTTTTTGCCAATGCCCTGCTGGCACGAATCAATGAGGGGATTGAATTTCCCGTCGTCGATACAATGCAAATCGAAACCCAGGTTCAGCAAAAACGCAATGGTGGGATTCTAAGCAAAATACGTGGACGTAAACCCGAGTCGGTTCGACTTGGAGCAAGCCGAACTCGCTATGGGTTACCTCAATACACGCCTCACCACGCGCTCACCGATGCAGTAGCTACAGCGGAGCTTTTGCAGGCGCAAATCGCCTATCACTATGACCGTAAAACCCCAATTAATAAGCTTTGGGTGTAACTTTGGATAAAAGAAAGGGGCGCTCAGCGCCCCTTTTCAATACCTAAACGTTTATTGGCGTTCAGTTCTCATACCCATGATGAGACTGACACACATCAGCAGTAGCACAAAGGTAAATGGTAGCGCTGTTGAGATAGCCCCCGCTTGCAGCGCTTGCACCGCTTGAGAGCCACCAATCCAAAGTAGCGCAACCGCAATCGCACCTTCCATAAATGCCCAGAACACACGCTGAACAACTGGCGCGTCGACTTTACCACCCGCAGTGATGCTGTCGATAACCAGTGAGCCTGAGTCCGATGAGGTGATAAAGAACACCAGCACAAGGACTACCGCGATCACAGACAGAACAGACCCATAAGGCAACACGTCAAACATCTGGAACATCGCCAGTGACACGTCCGTGAGGCCCTGACCACCTAGCTCACCGATGTTGTTGACCACTTGGTCAATCGCCAGACCACCAAACGTAGACATCCAGATCACAGTTACCGCAGTTGGGACCAAAAGAACCGCTGTGATAAATTCACGTACGGTACGACCTTTCGATACTCGTGCGATAAACATACCCACAAATGGTGACCATGAAATCCACCAAGCCCAGTAGAATACTGTCCAGCCTTGGAACCAAGCTTCGTCTTCACGACCATGCGGATTACTTAGTGGAATCAAGTTTTCCACATACGCCATAACGGTGGTGCCTATGTTACCTAGCACAATTGCGTAGCCGATCAGAGCAACCAGAATCAACAGTAGGAAAGCAATAACCATGTTGATGTTACTGATCACTTTCACGCCACCATCGATACCACGCACAACCGACACTACCGCCAATAAAGTGACCACAGTAATCACAATAACTTGCAGTGTCAGGCCAGATTCGATGCCAAATACATGGTGGATACCACTGGCCGCTTGCTGAGCCCCAAGACCCAGTGAAGTAGCCAAACCGAACAACGTAGCGAGTACAGCTAAGATATCAACGATATGACCTGCCCAGCCCCAAGCTCGGTCGCCTAGAATTGGGTAGAAGATAGAACGGATCGAAAGCGGTAAGCCTTTGTTGTAGGCAAAAAACGCCAATGATAAAGCGACCACACCGTAAATTGCCCACGGGTGCAAACCCCAGTGGAACATAGTCGCACCGAGCGCCAATCGAGCAGCTTCTGGCGTATTCGCCTCGACACCGAGCGGTGTTTCATACCAGCCAGTAAAATAAGCCACTGGCTCTGCGACACTCCAGAACATCAGACCGATACCCATACCCGCAGCAAACAGCATTGAAAGCCAAGAGAGGTATGAAAAGTCAGCGGTCGCATCAGAGCCGCCTAAACGAATTTTACCAAACGGTGAGACGACAAGTGCCAAGCAGAAAATCACAAAGATGTTGCCAGACCAGATGAACAGCCAATCAAAACTGCCGATGATTTGCCACTTGATGCCATCCAACGTTGCTTTCGCAGACTCGGCATCCATTACTAATACAGCGATTAAAAACGCTGCGATAAGACCTGCACTCCAGCCGAAGACTGGATTGTGCACATCGAAACCCCATTTCTGTACATTATCTTGGCCAACTGTATAGTCGGTGCTGTCGATACTGTACTTATCTATGCCTTTAGTCATTATTCCTCACTACTTCTCGTTTCAAATGCACAACAGATTGCCAATGAAGAAATCATTAGAGTTAAAATGATGATTTTGAAACTACAATCTGACACACCTCTCATTATTTTACTCAACTGACTACAAAATTCCAGTAATGCCCTATTTTTTAACCAGTATTGCACTAAAAAGGGTACCGCACGTACAATATTCAACCATAATAGTAGTATTTAATGAGTTAGAAATTTTAGTACACTAAACATGAACAACAAAATATGAATGGCGCTTGAATCAACAAAGGCTATTTGTGATAAATGAGACTTTTTTTCAGCGTCCGATTCCTGTATTTTGCGTGGTTATTAGCACTACAAATAAGATAGTAATTAAGGTCTTGCATTGGAAAAACACGAAGAAGTCCTGATATCGATTCGCCAAATCATTCGAGCGATCGATTTGCACTCAAAAAAACTGAGTAAAGAGTCTGGCCTAACCGGACCACAGTTGATATTAATGCGCTCAATTCGCGAGTTGGGTGAAGTGACCATTCGTCAGCTATCTGACCATACCAATATGAGTCAGGCCACTGCGACGACCATTCTCGACCGCTTGGAGCGCAACGGTTTAGTTCAGCGGGTTCGGAGCAGCAAAGACAAGCGAAAAGTCCACGCCCACCTAACGGAGAAAGGGGACGATTTGCTCAATCAAGCCCCAACCCCTCTTCAGCAAAGCTTTATTACCAAGTTTCAGCGCTTGGAGGAATGGGAGCAATCGCTGCTGCTCTCGTCAGTGCAACGTCTTTCATCAATGATGAATGCCGAAGATTATGACGTCGCCCCCGTTCTGGAAATAGGCAGTATCACTAAAACCGAATAACCCAATCTTAGCTATATCACTGGCTGAAGTTTTGAGCGCCATTGTTCGATGGTGCTCACTAACATCGAGTAAGTTAAGGCCGATTAAATATCGGCAGTTCACTTCCCCCTTTGACTTGGCGAATGGCCAAATGGGTGTGAATGTCTTTAACGTTATCTAAGCGCTGCAATTTGCGAGTAAAGGCTTCATACCCAGCCAAGTCGTGGCTCACGACCTCTAGTAAATAATCGTATGCACCCGACACCACGTGGCAGCTGATAACTTCGTCCATATCCTGAATAGCCTGTTCGAACTCATCAATACTCGACGCCTGGTGGTTACTTAAACTCACTTCAACAAAGACCGTCATCCCAATCCCCACCTTGTCCTTGCTTAAAAATGCTCGGTAGCTAGCAATAATGCCCGTCTCCTCAAGACGCTTTATCCGCCTTGCACATGGCGAGGGAGAAAGTCCGACTTTATCCGCTATATCAGCGGTTGCCTGACGAGCATCTTGCTGCAGCAACCTTAAGATATGTTTATCAATCCTATCCATCGTCACGCTCTTTTCCATCAACAATTAACAATAATACGCGATATACCAGCAATCTATTTATCATTCTTGCCCAATATTGCCAGATACGCGCATTGATTTCGCCGCATAATGTTAACAACTTAATTGCGATCACGGATGAATATTATGGCTTCAGGTTATTTAGCAATGGTGGCAACACTTTTGCTCTGGTCAGGCTTTTTTCTCTCATTGCGCAGCGGCGCACACTCCGAGCTATTAACCGGAGACATTGCATTGGCGAGATTTATTGTGCCTTGTCTGGTGTTACTGCCCATCGTCTATAAAGCGCGCCAGCAAATTTGGTCCGTGCCAAAGCGCTATCTTTTGGGAATGTTTATCGGTAGTGGCCTGCCTTACCTGCTTATCGCCGGTACAGGCATGCAGAGCGCCCCAGTCTCTGACGGCAGTGCCTTGATACCTGGTACGCTTCCTCTGTTTGTGTCAGCCATTGCGGTCTTGCTCTTTAAACAGCCGCTAAGTGCTCATCGGGTCTTTGGACTGGGACTTGTGGTACTGGGGATCACCACCTTTCTCTCCCAAAGCTTGGTCAGTGTGCAAAATGAGTTGCTGCAAGGCCATGTGTTGTTTCTGCTCGGCAGCGCAATGTGGGCCATGTTCACTATATGTGCACGTGTCTCCAATCTAAACCCTTTGGTCGCATCGGGATTGGTTTCTCTGCTATCTGCGCTCTGTTTGGCGGTGTTCATTGCGACAGGGCACATTGACAGCTTTCTCGTTCAGCACCCTATTGCGCAGTGGCCGTGGCAAGAGCTATTTGGGCATGTCATGTTGCAAGGGGTGGGCGCTGGCCTAATTGCGGCATTTACCTACCTGCATGCCATTTCAATACTGGGCGCAGAGCGCACTGCTGCTTTTGGCGCTGCGACCCCTGCCATTGCGACACTACTAGCAATCGCTGTCTTCTCTGAATACCCTTCAAGCACAGGTTGGGTTGCGCTTGGTTTAGTCTGCTGTGGCAGTTTGATTGCCAGCAACATTTTTCTTAAACGTGACCGCTCGCTGCAATATCAACCGCCATCATTCAAACGTTAATCGTTTTGATGTTGCTGGCTAATATGGGTATAGTTCTGGGCAATCTTTCTTGGTTGGGCACTCACATTGAATACTCCCTGCATAGCGGCATGTAAAAATAACGATGGGATCTGTAGCGGATGCCATCGTACGATGGATGAAATCATCCAATGGCGTCATTTTAGCGACCAGCAGCGCGATACCATCATCGCGAACATACAGGGAATGCAAACCACTCATCAGTGCCCATCATGCAATGCGCCTGCGCAATGCGATCTTAGCCAAGGCAAACAGACGTGTTGGTGCTTCGACTTAGAAAAAAGAGACATTAGCCACCTCAAGCAAGGACAAGCCTGTCTCTGCCGTCAGTGCTTATCTGAAACGCCTTTGGCCTAAATATGGCTTAATAACCTTTTACAGAATTAACTTGACCGGATAAGTATGAAAAAGGAGCTCACTGAGCTCCTTTTTGCATTACCATTTCTTCATCAATCGTCCGACCAAGTTAGGATGGTAGGCCCAATTGTGGTCAAACATAGTCATTAACTCTGGATTACCAAATCTAGATAGGCTAATGGCATGGAAACGGTTTTTCGCTTTCTTAAGTTCCACCACTTTCTCAGCGAGTTCAGGCGACTGCTTTGGCGCGATGAAATCTGAAATCACCACCATGTCCGCGTTTTTGTACTTCCCGCTACTCATGAGGTCGATAGATTTTAATAATACAGGCTCCAAATCCGTGCCACCGTGGAAGCTGTAACTCAAAAAATCACTGGCTTCACGCAGGCCATCTTGCTTGGTCAGCTCATAAGTGATTTGCTCGGTAGAGAACAGAATCACGTAGCAATCCCTATCTTCTGCCAGTGCGACCTGCATTAAGGCGAACGCCATCGCCTTAGCACTCTGTTCAGGGAAGCCGCTCATAGAGCCCGAGGCGTCGACACAGACGATAAACGGCCCCTTCTCCACATCGACCTGCTGATTTTCTGGTTGCTGAGCGCGGATTTTACGTAAGGTTCGAGACTTACCTTGCACGCGATAGTTCATCAAACGTTTGTCGACAAGGTGTTTGTAAAACAGCACCTCGAGCTCAGGATAAGCGAGAAACATAGTTTCGTTAGGGAGCAGTTTGTTAAGATCGTCGCTCTCATGAACACCGACAATATCGTCTGTCGCTTCATCCGACTTCTCTTCTACCATCTGCAGTTCTTCAGTTGGAGCTCGATTCAGATCTGGGTCGTCGACTTGCCCAGCCATTCGACCCAATTGTTCAGCGATCTCTTGCAGCCCTTTGTTCTTTTTCAAAAACTCAGCGTGGCGTTTCATCACAGTAAGATCATTTTTGCTCAGCTTGGCTGAAGCCATATCCCACAGTTTACCGACGCTATGCTCATCGCCCTCTTCCGCGACTTTATCCATATTTTTCATGGTTTCCATGCGCTGATACAGATCTTTGAGCACTTTCTCTTTGTTTGCTTCAAGCTCTGTCAACTGGGCCTGGCGAAGGGCATCAGATAGGCTTTGATACCACTGATCGCAGAAGTAATGCGGGAACATAGGGTTGTTCACCCCTTTGTTCTTCTCGAGCATTTTTCTCGCTTTAAGATAAAAGGCAGAATGCCACTCAAGCTTCTTAAGCACTTCAGGGATGCGCTCAAAGAACTGAGCCTCATTCCAGTAAATCACCTCTTGATACAGCGCCAACTCCTGCTGGAAACGGTCAGTCTCACACACCTTGGTGATGCGCTTCTTCACGTTGCCTCGCCACTTCAATAGGTGGTTTTTAACCGATGACTTCACGCCACGGTTTTCGGCCACCACCATCACCTGAGAGCGGGCCATTAACTCATTGACAGCACTATCGATCATTCCTGAATCGGCTATCGCAAGGGCAAGGTTGAGTGCATCGGCTCCTAACATGGTGCGATCCTTATGAGAAGAACTCGTTTAAGTTCTTGAAGCGGAAGACTGTGCGTTCACACTCGACCTTGGTGGCTTCAAGCACTTGTTGTAGTTGTTGCAAGCTCGCTTCCATCATTCGTGGTAGCTCTTGGTCAACGAAGTTATGTGGCAAAGCACCATGGAACTGAGAACGGACTTTACGCAGATGATGCTCTGCATGTTCAAGTTGTGCGAGCGCCTGTTCGCTCTTGGTCAGCCATTGCTGGTAAAGCGATTCGTCCAACCCACTATTGGTCACTAGAGCGACCAATACCGCGCGATTGGCAATGTCCTTAATCACTAGGTTACTGGCGCCATCGAGTTCAAAGCGTAAGCGGCAAAGGTTGGTGTTTTGGTTAACGTAGCCATACACGTCACCTTGGCCTTCCTTAATCACTCGTTCCAGATCCGTCTTGGGGATGTAAACCCAGCGGCTATCACCCTTTTCAGACTCAGAAACAGACATATTACTCTGGAGCAAAACCAGCTTAACTAAATCGAAGGTGCTACCGACCTGACAACGTTTTGCGTCCGAGATGTCATAGCTGTGTACCTGTTTTTTAAGCAGACCGGTGGTTGACTCCATCGACACCATAATGCCAAATTCTGACTCAAGTTCTTCTTGAACATCGGCCAACTCTTCACGGCATAAAGAGATTTGTTGCTCTACTTCTTGTTGGTCGAAGGCGTGGTGCAACGCAAATTCACGAATCACACTGCGCACGACATCGCGCGATTCTGGGCTGTTCCACAAGCAATCTTGAAGTAGCAATAAATCGAGCGGATTGATCGCATCACGCCCGTTAAAATAGGCGCTGGCTTTCAGCAGTTTGACGGCTTTTTTCCAGCGGCGATCCGACACATACATGTCGGTTTCTGCGATGTCGACGCCTGTCGCTTTGCTTGCTGCGCTCTCTAACAGACTCTTAAGCTCAAACAGCTTTTCAAACACGTCGTCAGTAAGCGCAAGTTGCTCAAGTTCAGACTGCCACTGATGATATTCTTGGTCGGTGATGGCTAAGCCCTGAGGAATCTCCGCTTCTTGCGGAGTACCGACGGTCAGCATTGATTTAAAGTTTTGTTTATTTTGAATGCGGTTGACAAACACACGCACTAGCATTCGGTCATATAGTGCTTCAAGGCCACTGTCTTCATCTGGTAGCTCATTCGAGGCCGAAACCAACAAACGCATTGGTACGCGTTGAATTTCGCTGCCGTTTTTAAATGTCTTTTCGTTGACCACAGTCAATAGCGTATTAAGAATCGCAGGACCGGCCTTCCAGATTTCGTCAAGGAAAACAACTTGCGCATTAGGAAGATAGCCGTCAGTCAAACGCACATAGCGCCCGTTGTCTTTTAGCTCTTGAATACTCAACGGACCAAACACTTCCTCTGGGGTAGAGAAACGCGTCATTAAATATTCAAAGTAGGAAGAGTTATCAAATGCTTGAATCAATCGTTTCGCGATTAAGCTTTTGGCGATACCAGGAGGACCGAGTAGAAATACACTTTCGCCTGCAAGCGCAGCCAGCAGACAAAGCTTGATTGTCTCTTCGCGCTCATAAACCCCATCTGACAAGGCTTTTGCAAGCTTATTAATACGTTCAGAGAGCAAGGCTTTTTGCGAGTGGGAGACTCGACTAGTGCTCATCATAACTGTGCTCTCCTAACATCATAAAACTGGGTTGAACTTATGATTTTATACATTTGTTATCACTTTGTTACAAGTGCAATTTTAGCAGACTGGTCAGTCTTTATAGCAGAAGCGGTTTTTCGATAACTTATTGAAACCTTTGTTTCCACTTTTGAGATCCTTATCACTAATGACTGCAAGGCAAAGTAAGCTGAAGTCATAATTGGACTTTATCTCCAAGCATTGAAGCGCTATGGTTAAGCTCGGCTAGAGCAAGGACACAAATTAGATCCCATGGAAACCTGCAAACACACCCTCCATCAGTGGAAACGTATCGCCCTTATCGAAGAGCAAGTCGCTCTGCCTAATGGTCATATCATTATGCACACCACGATTTCTCACCCCGGAGCGGCTGTCATCTTGCCGATTGACGACGATGGTCGGATTATCATGGTCAATCAATTTCGTCCTTCTTTAAAAAAATGGCTGATAGAGTTACCCGCAGGCACGTTAGAAAAAGATGAGCCGATTGAAGCGTGCGCGTTAAGAGAGCTCGAAGAAGAGACAGGCTACAGCGCACAGCAACTGTTACCTCTTGGTCAAGTGACACCCATGGCAGGCTTTTGTGACGAAATACAACACCTGTTTGTCGCTAAGCAGTTGACTCGAACCCAGCGCTACAGCTGTGACGAAGATGAAGTGATCGAGGTGAAGGCCTTTGCCATTTCTGAGCTCGAGAGCATGATTATTAGCGGTGACATCACAGATGCCAAAACCATCGCCTGTTTAAGTAAAGCCAAATTGTGTGGTTACCTTTAGGAGAAGAAGAGATATGGATTTTCGTTCAGACACAGTCACCCAACCTACCCAAGCCATGCGTGAAGCCATGGCCAATGCCAGTGTCGGCGATGATGTGTACGGCGATGACCCGACCGTCAATGAATTAGAGCAATGGGCAGCGCAGCGCCACGGCTTTGAAGCTGCACTGTTCACTACCTCTGGCACTCAAGCCAATCTACTAGGGCTAATGGCACATTGTGAGCGTGGTGATGAATACTTGTGTGGCCAGCAAGCACACAACTACAAATATGAAGCAGGCGGCGCTGCGGTTTTGGGCTCGATTCAACCCCAGCCGATTGAAAACAACCCCGATGGCACCCTAGATTTTGCCAAGTTAAAGGCAGCGATAAAACCCGACGATTGCCACTTCGCCCGCACTAAATTACTAAGCTTGGAAAACACCATCAACGGCAAAGTTCTCCCACTCAACTACCTGGCTGAGGCACGTCAGTTCGTCGACCAACATCAACTATCGCTGCATCTTGATGGCGCTAGGGTCTATAACGCGGCTGTCGCTCTCAATGTCGATGTAAAAGAAATTGCGCAATACTTTGACTCAATGACGGTATGTCTATCGAAAGGCCTTGCTGCCCCTATCGGCTCACTGCTGCTCGGCAGCAAAGCATTTATCGCTAAAGCACGTCGCTTACGCAAAATGGTGGGTGGAGGCATGCGCCAAGCGGGTATTCTTGCTGCCGCCGGGAAACTGGCGTTAACTGAACAAGTGGAACAGCTCAAGCTCGATCATGATAATGCCAAACACCTAGCAATCGGCTTGCAAAAGATTGACGGGTTTAAGGTCAATCCAGATCTGGTGCAAACCAACATAGTGTTTGCCAAACTCGATAGCCATATTGATATTGACCAAATTGCTGAACGTCTTAAGCAAGATGAGATTCGCATATCACCAGGCAACCCAATACGCTTTGTGACCCATAAAGACATCACACGCGACGATATTGATCGGCTTTTAGCCAAACTTGCGGACTACAGCAAATAATGGCGCTATCCACTTATTGAGCTTCCCCTTAGGGGAAGCTTTATGCTTGGGCTATGACGGTTGAATGAGAACAGACAATGACTCGAAGCCTTACCATCTTACTGCTTTGTTTACCTATGCTTAGCCAAGCAAATTCAAACTTTGGTGACCCTCAACTTGGCAAAATCAAAGCGCCTAGCTGTGTGTTCTGTCACGGCGCCGACGGCGTTGCCACCAATCCAACTTATCCTAACCTCAATGGCCAAGATGTGCAGTATCTCTATCAGTCGATGAAGGCTTATCAAAATGGCGAGCGCGTTGGGCCACTGGCAGAAATGATGACGGCACAGCTGTCGCGATTGGATGACCAAGACTTAAAAGACGTGGCTGCTTATTTCGCTCAGCAGTAGAGCTTACTCATAGTGGCAATCAATGACTCGATAAAAACGGGCAGGTATCAAAAGATAGCTGCCCGTTTTGTTATGTTCTTTGATTCTAGCTACGAGAGTGAACGATGATAGCTACGTCCGATACAGAACCTTGACCACATGCCAACCAAACTTGGTTTTCACTAGGTGGGGAACTAAGGTTTCACCCGAGAAACAGACTTTGTCGAACTGAGGGACCATTTGGCCACGGCGAAACTCACCTAAGTCACCGCCGCGCTTGCCAGATGGGCAAGTGGAGTACTTTTTTGCCAGGGTTTGGAACTTTGCGCCCTTTTTAAGCTGCTTGATGATGTCTTCGGCCTGCTCTTTGTGTTTAACCAGAATATGCAGGGCTGCTGCGGTGTTTGCCATAACTCTCTCTTGATAAAGTCACTCGTGGCGCGGATTGTACCCGATTCTGAACGCTTTGTTCACTTAAACCGTACGCCAATTGCACAGATTTCATTATCTAGGTTATAGTCAGGGACAAATTTGATGTCAGTCGATTGATCATCGACCTAAATCCGTTACCATTTAACTAACGAAGCGGAATAACGAGTACTTCCATGGCGAAAACAGTCAGTAAAGCAAACCAATCTCAAGGCATGCTCATGTTTACCTTAACCGGTAGCAAGCAGCTCTTTGCTATCGGTACGCTAAAAGTGCGTGAAATCGTGCCTTTCCAGCCAACGACCCAGATCCCGTACTCACACCACCATGTGATTGGTACGGTAACCATCCGCAACAAAACTATCCCTGTCATTAATATGCCTGCGGCGATTGGCTTTCGTCCGATTCAGCCTGAAGAGTATAAGTCATGCTACCTTATCGTCACGGATTGCCTGAGAACGGTCGTAGCGTTTATGGTCCGCTCTATAGAAAAGATTATTGAGTGTGACTGGAAGTCGATTGAATCAGCCCCCAAAACGGCAGGGAGCAACGTGTTCGTCACCGGTATCACGCGCTTTGACGACAAAATTGTACAAATGCTGGATGTGGAGTTATTGCTTTCGAAAATCTATCCACAGTACGAGTCAACCAACATTCCAATGCTGACTGACATCGAGAGAGAGCGTCTCAAAGCGCTGCGTATCTTACTGGTCGACGACTCATCGATCGCACGTAAGCAACTGGCAGATGCGCTAGACAGCATCAATATACCTTATCAGATTTGCAATAACGGCCTTGATGCGTTGGCACTGATGCGCGGGTGTGCGGCCAAAGGCGAGCCTATCGATTTATTGGTGAGTGATATTGAGATGCCCGGCCTTGATGGGTATGAGCTTGCTTTCGAGACGCAAAACGAACGAGAGCTCAGCAACAGTTATGTGATTCTGCACACCTCGCTCTCGAGTGAAATCTGTGTCGAGCGCGCTCAGCAAGTTGGCGCCCATGAAGCGTTAGAAAAATTTAATGCCGCCGACCTCATCCAAGCTATGTTGCGCGGTGCGAGCAAATTAGAACAAGGCAACGTGCGACAAGAGATCATCGTCGACGAAACCTAAACGAAAGCCCTAGATAAGTTTGCTCATCTAATCGACAAGTTCTAACCTTTAGTTGTGCACAAGCGCAAAATGTCGAGCAGTTAGTATGTGCAAAATGAATTTAAATCAAACATTCGCCCGCTAAATCAGTTAACCTTAGCAATAGAGTGTCTTTTGCAGAAATGTTCATAGGAAATGACCGACGATTTTAAAAAGTCGACAGCGAATCTAAGAAAAGCTGTCCCACTAATGATGAAGAACCACGTAGCTGCAACTCCTGCCAACTATGCGCTTTGGTACACCTATGTGGATAATGCGATCCCGCAACTCAATCGTGAGCTGGATAGCGTACTAGACAGCTATGGTATCTGCCCTCCAGCGGCAGGCGAGCACCTCTATCAAAACTACGTGGCTAGCCGCACTGAAACTGACATGCGCGATTTGCGTGCTAACATCGAAATTTTGGTCAGTGAAGTATCGAGCTCAATGGCCGATACCCTTTCAGACACATCACAGTTTTCCGACATGATTGACAAGAGCTTTGACAACCTTAAGCGCGTCGAAAACGAAACCATGTCTATGGAAGAGGTGATGACTGTCGTGCGCCAACTGGTGTCTGAGTCGACCGAAATTCGCCACTCAACCCGTTTTCTAAACAACCAGCTTGAGAACGCCGCTAAAGAGATCAATCAGCTCAAAACCCAGTTAGCCGAGGTGCAACAAGACGCCCTGTTTGATTCTTTGACCAGCCTGTACAACCGCCGAGCTTTTGATAGCGATATCAGCACACTTTGTCGAGCTGAGCAGAAAATGAGCCTTATTCTCGCGGATATCGACCACTTTAAAACGTTTAACGACTCATACGGACACCTGTTCGGGGATACCGTCATTAAGGGTATCGCCAGACGTTTGCAACTGAGTTGTCGAGAAGGCATTCACGCTTATCGCTTTGGTGGTGAAGAGTTTGCATTGATCGTTCCCAACAAGTCGTTGCGCATTGCGCGACAGTTTGGCGAAACCTTACGCCGTTCGATTGAAAAACTAACCGTGAAAGACAGACGTACCTCAGAGCAAGTGGGTAACATTACCATCTCTCTTGGCGTGGCAGAGCTTGAACCGGGTGAGTCGGCCGAGTCGTTAATTGAACGCGCCGATAAACTGCTTTATGAAGCGAAGCAGCTCGGGCGAAATCGCGTCATGCCGATATAAAGCATTCAACTGTTACGAAATTAGAAAAGCCCCAAACTTGGGGCTTTTTGCTGTTTAACCATCTCTGGTAATGGCGGCGATCAACTCTTGTTGAACTTGATCGGCTTTATCGTTGTCGATTTGGCAGGTTCCTGCGGCTTTATGTCCACCGCCCCCATACTTAAGCATCAGCTCGCCGACATTGGTTTTTGAACTGCGATCAAAAATCGACTTCCCGGTCGCAAAGACAGTGTTCTGTTTCTTAAAGCCCCACATTTTGTGAATCGAGATATTACACTGTGGGTAGAGCGCATAAATCACAAAGCGGTTACCTGCATAAATCACCTCCTCCCCAGTTAGATCGAGAAAAACTAGGTTATTGTGCACCGTGGCACAGCGTTGGATCTGCTGTTTAAATAGGTTTTCATGCTCTCGATACAACTCGATACGTTCACGTACATCAGGCAAAGCCAATATTTGATCAATCGTATGATTTTTGCAGTATTCAATTAAGTCCATCATCAAGCTGTAATTGGAAATACGAAACTCTCTAAAGCGGCCTAAGCCAGTACGTGCGTCCATCAAAAAGTTAAGCAGGTTCCAGCCGGTCGAGTCCAAGACTTCATCTCGGGTAAATTGAGCCGAGTCTCCTTTATCGACCGCTTCCATCATATCTAACCACTGCGACGGAAAAGTGCTCTCCCCGCCATAGTGCTCCCAAACGACTCTAGCAGCAGAAGGCGCATTGGGGTCGATAATATGATTAGGTCGTTCGCCTTGATTACGTATGACTTCAGATAGGTGATGGTCAAAAACAAGATGGGCTTGCTCGACATACGGCAAGTTGGTCACGATATCGTTGGAGGTAATCTCGACCACGCCATCTTGCATATCTTTTGGGTGAACAAACTTTATATCGTCAATTAGCTCTAGTTGCTTGAGCAATACTGCGCAAACTAGGCCGTCAAAGTCACTGCGGGTGACGAGTCGATGTTTTTGGTTCGACATTGGCACTTCCTATGCTTCGGCTTATTATTGAATTTATTGATAACTATTGGGGGCTATCATTTAATCAAAGTAACACTCTCGGTATCACTTTGTCCTATAACTCTTTTTAAGTTTAGACAGCACTAATATTTTCACAAACCCTAGCCGGAAAAATCGCTCCATTTTCTTGATCTGGCCGATGGAACCGCAGCAACCAAACATTCGTACCCTCACGTCTTGGCCTCTGGATCGAGTTGTCGATTGAGCTTTGTCAAACAACTATTCAACCGCTGTAGCGAATCGATACAAACCTGGTCACTGGCCTGCTCATGAGTAGCTTCCACTGAAGACTCAATATCCATGACCCAAGCATGCTGTTGCGAGTTAAGTGGCAAACGCTTCAATTCCTCTATTGCCTGTCTAGCCAGCTGAAATGGGGTTGTTCTGACCTCACTCAAAGGGCGCTCGAAAACCCGTGCTGTTCTGCCTTCAAGGTAGACTCGGTAGGTGGTCAACTGGTCACAGAGCAGAAACGCTCGCGCGCGCTCACCTTGATGTGGGTAAGGGGCGATAAGATGATGCTGCAACTGGGCATCGATGCAAATATCCATTCCCCACTGCTTACACTTGTTGATCATTTTGCTTATCAGCCCCTGCTCAGGCATTAGTTGTTCAATTTCTACGATACGCATCAGGTGGTAATCGTTTGACAGTAAGGTAACAGATACACATTGGTCAGGGAGTTGTGTCAGCTTCATTGCTGCGTTGCCAAGGTTTTCAATCGTGTTTTGCGACTCTTGCTCAAGCAGGATTGAGTAGCGCGCCAACTCGTGGTCAGGCAACAACAGAGTTAAGTAGTCCATCATCGCTTGAGCTTCTGAGACTGACTGGCTATCAGTTATACCGCCGCACATCACAATCAAGGTTTGTTTAGCATCGATGTTGGGTAAATGACGCGCCAGCAACTCAACACGCGACCGTCCCTCTGCAGTAAGCTGCCCATTGACCAAGCGTTTCCCTAGCAGTAAAACCACACTATTTATGTTCATTAATTACTCATGTCTCAATTATTCCTACTAAGATAAGCAGAAACTGTACAAGTATCGACTTTACCGATAGCGTAAGCGAGGTTAAAATTTTGTTAATGACAGTGCTAACTCATGCACTGTTACCACCCCATTGATAAGAGCCAACGTCATTGGCCGTTACCATAGGAAGTAAGTTTATGCTGTCTATATTTGATATCTTCAAAGTGGGTGTTGGCCCATCCAGCTCACACACCAACGGCCCAATGCTGGCAGGCTATCACTTTACTCAATTGCTGACTAGCAACCTCGACAAAGTCGATCGGGTGAAAGTCGATCTGTACGGCTCACTTTCTCTCACCGGAAAAGGTCACCATACCGACAGAGCTGTCATTCTTGGTTTGCTGGGCAATAAGCCCGATACCATCAAGATGTCGAGTGCCAAACAAGCCCTAACGCAAGCCATTGATGACAAGACCTTACAACTTGCTGGCGCTAACACGCTTCACTTTGATTACGACAGAGACATTCTGTTTCATCAAGATAATCTGCCGCTGCACGAAAATGGCATGACTATTTCAGCGTTCGATGCTAACGGAACGCAATTGGCGTTTGAGACTTACTATTCCATCGGAGGCGGCTTTATTGCCACAGCCAAACAACTCGAGCATGGTAGCGATGATGAAGAAATCGCTGTGCCATATCCATTTACTAGCGCCGATGAAATGCTCGCTATGGCCGAAGAAAATGGGCTGAGCTTAGGTGGAATGATTTTACGCAATGAAAATCAGTTCCACAGTGAAGACGAAATCACCCGAAAGGCCGAGCAAATCTGGAAAGTGATGTCGCTGTGTATGCAGCGTGGATTCGATACGGAAGGCATTCTGGAAGGCGGTTTGAACGTCACACGCCGCGCTCCTAACCTGTTGAAAAAGTTAGAAGCGAACGCTGCTATTGAAAACGATCCAATGGAGATTATGGATTGGATCAACCTTTTCGCTTTCGCGGTAAGTGAAGAAAACGCTGCTGGTGGTCAGGTCGTGACTTCTCCAACCAATGGAGCGGCGGGTGTCATTCCAGCCGTATTAATGTACTACCACCGTTTTATCAAAGAGCTCGACACCAAGCAGTTGAAAGACTTTCTCGCAGTGGCAGGTGCGATTGGCATTTTGTACAAGACCAATGCCTCTATCTCAGGTGCCGAGGTGGGCTGTCAGGGTGAAGTTGGCGTCTCCTCCTCAATGGCAGCGGCTGGGCTTACCGCCCTGCGCGGGGGCAGTAACGAGCAAATCTGCATCGCCGCAGAAATCGCTATGGAGCATTCACTCGGAATGACCTGCGACCCGATTGGCGGCTTAGTGCAAGTGCCATGTATCGAACGCAATGCCATGGGAGCGATGAAAGCGATCAATGCGTCAAGAATGGCGTTAAAACGCACCAGTAAATGTTTGATCTCTTTAGATAAGGTTATTGCGACCATGTATCAAACTGGCAAGGATATGAATAAGAAGTATCGCGAGACGTCGTTGGGTGGTCTGGCCGTTATCCATATGGCTCCACCGTGTGAATAAAAAAAAGGCGCAGTTTTCACTGCGCCATTTTTTAATTAACTACACCTTATCTGTCACGGCTAAGGTTGCGGTAAGTACATCTTGGCCAAACTTAACACTGCGCTCAGGAGACCAACCGTACAAGGGATCAGGATACTCATTGTTATCTTTAAACGGCATCTCTATGGTGTACGACAAACATTTAAACTGCTCACCCACCCAGTTCGAACCAACGGTTAAATTCGCTTTACCAGGCTCATCTTTATCGTAACCGTGTTGATCTTGGAACTCAGGTGTTGCAACGAACAAGGCTTGCTTGAACGCGGCTTCTAAACCCGCCAGGCGCTCGTCGTAGGAAGGAATGCCTTCGGAGCCCGCGACAAAGTTGTATGGAATAGCTTCATCGCCGTGAATATCCAGAAACATATCGACGCCAGTTTCAAGCATCCGCTCACGTACTAAAAACACCTCGGGGCTGTTTTCCATTGATGGTGACTGCCATTCTCGATTGAGATTGACCCCTTTGGCATTGCAGCGCAGATGCCCTCGAATCGCCCCATCAGGGTTCATGTTTGGCACGATATAAAGCACCGCTTTTTCGAGCAGCGCTCGAGCACTGGTATCGTCTTCGTCTAACAGGCGTTGAATAAAACCTTCCATAAACCACTCTGCCATGGTTTCTCCTGGGTGCTGACGAGCAATCAACCAGATTTTCTTTTTCCCCTCTTCAGCCTCACCAAAGGTGAGTAACGACATATCGTTGCCATCTAGAGTTTGGCCCAATGTCTCTAACTGACAGTGGTGAGCGCTTTGCGCCAAATGCAGCAGGTCTAAGTGGCGATCATAGCTGTAAGGAGCAAAGTAAGCGAAGTAGATTGACGGGCGCTCCGGAATAACCGTAAAGGTCAGTGTGTCACCATCAAATTCAGCAGGAATGCGGAACCATTCCTCACGATCATAGGAGGCCACGACGTCGTAGCCTTTCCACCCTTCAGGGTAGGCCGATCCTTTCAAATCGAGAATGTTCAGAGTATGCGCTTGTTCGGTTTGGGTTTCTAACCGAAAGTGAAACCATTGATAGAATTCCGATTGATTATCATTAGGAATTTTCAACTGAATGTTGTCTTTATCCGCAATACTAACAACTTCAATATTACCGCTATCAAAGTTACTGAATATCTTCATGTCGATTTATTCCTTATATATTTTTAGACTGACAGGCAAGAGGCTAACATAAAGCAGAGCGCTATGACATCGACCGACAAGGGCAACCTTCAGCACTAATTTGTTGATGCTGAACGTAAGATTACAACGTCACCTGAGAAACAATCTGAATTGCGTCATGGCGCCAAAACTCGACGCTGCCCTCGATGGGTTCTCCTTGAGCATTGAAGTGAACCTTTTCAACCACAATCGCTGGGGTTCCCACCGTCGCTCTCAACGCCAGCGCAACATCGCCCATGAGTGCACGTGTGCTCACTCGGCAATCCACTCGCTCAAAATCGATCCCATAGTGCTGACGGTATAGTTCGGTTAAAGATTGATTTAGCTCGTGTTCTAACAAGCCAACAAATGGTTGTGGGCACGCATAATTGGTCACATAAGCCACTGGCCGTTGCTCTAAATAACGCACCCTGTTTAGCTGATAGACATCGGAGAAAGGTTGAAGCTTGAGCAAATGAGAGGCTTGTTTGTTGGCGACGATGCTTCGTGCTGATAACAGCTCAGTCTGAGCAGTACGATATTGCATGCTTACCCACTCATTGAAGCTACGTGTTTGCGACAAATCATACTTCAGTGCAGGTGGCGATATGAACCAACCACGGCGGTCTTCACGATAGATACAACCATCCGCTTCAAGCAGCGACAGCGCCTCACGCAAAGTCACGCGTGTGGTATTAAACGACTCAGCGAGCTTTCGTTCCGCTGGGAGCTTTTGTCTTGGGGCCAATAATCCCGACTCGATCTGCTCCTCAATAGCCTGTTTAATCATGACATATTGCACTGCGTTCCCACTCCCAATTTGCTCTATTTTTTTCGCGCATTGACGACCTATTAGAATAAATATCTGAACACCTATTTATCCCGACAGGCATCACATCGAACCGCTTCAGAAACTGCCACTACCTTAAACTGAAACGCCATCAATGTCATTGAGAGTATTGAGATTTGTCAGTGCAATAAAGCGAAACGGGCCCAGTGGGCCCGCTCAAACGAATGGTAAAGGATTAGACAGTAATCGAAGCGATCAGACTGGTGAGATATTCAGCGCCATGGTCGGTCAAAAGCCAGCAATACAACATGATGTTAAACGCTAACGTAGTCCAAAAAAGAAACTTAAACCCGAGATCATGATATTTATGATGCATAAACGTTTGAGCAAACAGAGCGCCAATCCAGCCACCCAAGATGTTCAGCAAGTGAAACACGATTTCCGGTACCCTTGCGCCTTGAGTGAGCATCGCTTGTTTATCAAAGGCATACACCGTATAGGTAACAATACTGATAGCGAAATAGAACAAACAAGCTATAAGAGGAAAGTCTAACAGAACCACACTGCCCAATAGCGCGCTGCAAAACCAAACCGCAATGGCCAAGGAGAAATTAAATACTAGCGGCCGTTCAACATGAATGGCCTGCATTGCTCCCTCATCATCGCAGCCTAGGCGAAATACCACCGGCTCGCTAACAAAAGGCTCTTGGGAAGCATTTTCAAGAGCGCTGATATGGAAAAACACTTTGGTCTCTTGGTTATCTACTGCGATGTAACCATGCCCTTTACTTTGATCCCACTGCGCAATCGTTCCTTGAATCGACATACTGGTTTCCTTTCCTAGCCAAGTGCTTTTTTCAAGCTATTTATTAATTATTAGTAATTCATAGCACACATATTCCACTACGCTCATAAAATGGCCATTTTTTTGAACTCGCGCACTCTCGAGTTAAAGCGACGTCAGAAAACCTCTAGACATTGAGAGGACACAGAGAAGAAATGGTAAGCGGGTTGGTAAGGGAAAGACAGGAAACAACTGAGGAATTGGTCGACAATCACGCCGACGCAAGTTCTGACTCGTGTAGAGATGAGTTCGATGCGCACCAGCTACATGACGAGTCATATCAGCGCAGGTAGAAAAGGCGTACCTAACAATACTGAAAAGAGGAATCGAGACTCACTCCAGCAAGAGCCTCGAGCATTACATCAAAATCACAGCACCTGAAAAGTAACTGAATTACTTCATCAACGTCGGCGATATGTTGAGCGCAAGGTGGCATCCGTTGAGATCGGAAATCACATCGAACTCAACCATTTCATTGAGATGCGGGCCGGCTTGAGTGTCTCTCATGTCTCGAACATGAAAAAAAACTTTTTGGCAATGGTCTTGCTCTTCAATAAACCCGTAACCGTGTTTTTCGTCCCAGTCGACGATTCTTCCTAACACTGCCATGTTGCCCCCTACGCTTGCAGCTGTTGTTTCTCTGCTTACTCACATCTGGGCCAATTGGATCACTCGACTGAGCATTTTTTAAGCAATTAATATATTTCTCAGTTCGTGGAGTGAACTCACTGTATAGTTAGGCTCTATGCTGTGATCACGCTCGTTACCCTGATGATTGAGCCAACAAGTTTCGATTCCGAAATTGATTCCACCTAATATATCTGAGTGCTGATTGTCGCCCACCATCAAAACCTTACTCTTACAGGGCCAACCCATTTTTTCCAGCGCATGGTTGAAAATCGCCTGGTCTGGCTTCGCGACCCCGACTTGCTCAGAGATAATCACGTGTTCAAAGTAGTGCGCCATCTCGGTGCGATCGAGACGAATGGCTTGCAGCTCGGTAAAGCCGTTAGTAATAATCCCAAGCTTTGCTTTGCCGTGTAACGCCTCCATGAGCTCTTTTGCACCGGGTAACAGGGTACAAATATCGGCCATCGCTTCTAAAAAGGCTAGGTTGAGCTCAGTGGTTGTCGTTTGCAGGCGCTGCGCCCACTCATGAAAACGGCGATGCTTGATCTGCTCGGCAGTAATTTTTCCATCTTGATAGTCCACCCACAGCGGTTTGTTTACCGTTTGGTAGTGGTCAAAATCTTGCTGAGTAAACTCCACACCCTTGCGTGAAAACATCAACTGCATACCTTTAAAAGCGTCAAAGTGAAATAAGGTTTCGTCAGCGTCAAACAAGATCCAGTCGTACTTCATTTTTCTCTCCTCAAGATTACGACGCCATTGTACAGATTAATCGTGTTTTGAACAGGCGGTATACAGGGTATGTCCTCCGCACAAGCATAGGCCACTCTATGTGCCAGTATTTATTGACTTTGTTGAGCAGCGACGCTCCCTATTGAGCTCACTTAAAGTGATACTGGGCTCATAAATGACTCAAGATGACGCGGGCTCTCATATTCTATGACCTAAGACAAAACGCATCTCGAAATAGACATGGAAAATAGTGCTCAAATCGATCGCTCTAGGAGACAGTCACGATGAAACGCTTTTTCCCATCCAGTGTCATGCTCACGCCATTCTTGGTAAAACACTATCAGCAAGATCTCGCCGACATCGATCAATCAGAACCAGTGCAGACGCAAAATGAGCACGAGCTCTCAGGCAGTGACGATAACCAACCGGTCCGTGGCCAACAAGAAGCTTGATGGTAAGACGCCAGTGACCCGGTGCCTGATTGAGCCGAAATAAATCAGCGGATATTTTATGCATTCCCTAACGCCCTTTGCTTGGTAAACCGAGCAGAGGGCTTACTTTTTTCTGGCCCCGAAACCATCGCCATCAACGCCTATCTACCTAAATATGTTGGAAAAACGATTGCCGTAACCCACTAATTATTAACAAGTTTATCTATTGAAACTAACCGTACGAATGAGGATCACACTTCCGCTTCATCTACTCACTTTTTGCCGATGATACTTGTCGGAGATCAAATTTGTCGCACGGATTTTTATGCGAATCTAATTGCAGAAACGAATGATAACAATAACGGAGCAGTCCAATGACAAGTGCATTTTTCATCCCTACTGTAAACCTGATGGGCGCTGGTTGCCTAAAAGACGCCACTGATGCTATTCAGGCGCAAGGCTTCAAAAAAGGCTTAATCGTTACCGACAAGGTACTTAATCAGATCGGTGTGGTTAAGCAAGTTCAAGATCTACTCAGTGAACGTGAGGTCGCGACTGTTGTGTTTGATGGAACGCAACCTAACCCAACGATTGGCAACGTCAATGCTGGCCTCGATCTATTGCAAAGCAACCAATGTGACTTTGTGATCTCTCTAGGCGGCGGCTCGCCACACGATTGTGCCAAAGGCATCGCTCTGGTGGCAGCCAACGGCGGTAAGATCGGTGACTACGAAGGGGTCGATCAATCTGCAAAACCTATGCTGCCACTGATTGCGATTAACACCACCGCAGGTACCGCTTCTGAGATGACGCGCTTTTGTATCATCACCGATGAAGAGCGTCATATCAAAATGGCCATTGTCGACAAACACACGACACCTTTGATTTCAGTGAACGACCCTGAGTTGATGCTGGCTAAACCCGCTTCGTTGACAGCGGCAACCGGTATGGATGCTTTGACACACGCAGTCGAAGCTTATGTATCGATTGCGGCCACCCCAATTACCGATGCTGTTGCTATCAAAGCAATTGAATTGATTCAAGCACACCTTCGCACCGCGGTGGCCAATGGTGACGATATTGAAGCGCGCGAACAAATGGCCTACGCCCAATTTATGGCTGGTATGGCATTCAACAATGCCTCGCTTGGCTATGTGCATGCCATGGCGCATCAGCTTGGCGGATTCTATGACTTACCACACGGTGTGTGTAACGCTATTTTGCTTCCACACGTTCAGCGCTACAACGCGCAGGTTTGCCCTGAGCGCCTACGTGACGTTGCCAAAGCAATGGGTGTGGACGTCTCAGAGATGACAGCAGAGCAAGGGGCAGAAGCCGCCATTGATGCGATTGTCGCCCTGGCAAAAGATGTCGGCATTCCAACGGGTATTGAGCAGCTTGGTGCTAAGCTTGAAGACATTCCAACGCTCGCAGACAACGCACTAAAAGATGCGTGTGGTTTTACCAATCCTAAACAGGCGACTCACGACGAAATCTCGGCGATTTTCCAAGCCGCGATGTAATTTATACCAAACAGCATAAATATCTGGTCATTCTTGCTGGTTAAAATCGTTGATAGCGTCGTTATAGATTTTGTAGGTAGGTCAACTAGCTAGCTGCAATCTATGCCTTGCTCTCAGCGATTTTTCCTGCGCAATTATCTGATCACCTATTTATCCCGTTTGGTATTATCTAACTTTCTTGCAGTTTTAGCCTCCTTCGGGAGGCTTTTTTGTCCCATTGACAGCAAAAATCCGTACTACACTTCAACAACAAACGGAGGTGTTCTATGAAAACAACAATTGGGTTGGTCTTACTGACATGTGCGTCAATGGCGACGGCTGGCGAGAATCGAGTTTACAATGTAAATGGTAGTGAATACGAGGGCTACTGGGCCAAAGTGAGCGATGATGCCCCACTGGTATTATTGGTTCACGACTGGGACGGTTTAACCGATTATGAGATGAAGCGAGCGCAAATGCTCAACGACATGGGCTACAACGTGTTTGCTGCCGATTTGTTCGGCAAAGGCATTCGCCCCACCGAGGTCAAGGACAAACGCCAACACACCGGGGAGCTTTACAAAGACCGCGAGAAACTGCGCGCATTGATGCAAGGAAGTTTAGATTTTGCGGCCAGTTTGGGCGGAAAAGCTGACAATGCCGTGGTGATGGGTTACTGCTTTGGCGGTGCCGCGGTCCTTGAATCTGCCCGCGCAGGCATGCAGGCAAAAGGCTTTGTCACTTTCCACGGTGGCTTAGGTACCCCAGAAGGCCAGGACTACAGTATGACCAAAGCACCGATTATGGTACTGCATGGCACAGCGGATAGTGCTATTCCAATGTCTGAGTTTGCCTCCTTGGCTGAACAGCTTGAAGCGGCTGGCGTATCCCATGAAATGATCACTTACAGTGGTGCTCCGCACGCGTTTACCGTGTTCGGAAGTGACCGCTACCGTGAAGACGCGGATAAAAAATCATGGAATAGTTTTGGTCAGTTCCTACAAGCAACCACCATGTAAGTTCACAGTGTAATTCAAGCCCCAAACAGACATGTTTGGGGCTTTTCTGTTAATACTCATCGCGATAATTGAGCGTTCAGATATTTATACTGTTTGCTTTTGTTATGGCGCGTCGTCTATCTCAACGGGTAAATAGTGTTTAGGTTCGAGTTTTAGCCACTCTGGCAACACAGTACCAATTGAAATCGATGACCAAGTGCCGGACAAGATGCCGATAAACATCGCCACCGCAAACCCTTGCAACGCACTTCCTCCGAGAATCCACAATGCAGAGACCGTCATCAAAGTTGTACCAGAGGTGACCATAGTGCGCGAAAATGTGGCTATCACCGCTTGATCGTCAATCTCTTCAGTGGTTAATGATTGTTTTGCGATAAGCAGCTCTCGAATTCTATCGGCAATAATGATCGAGTCGTTGAGCGAATAACCAAGAATCGCAAGTATGGCAGCAAACACAGTCAGGTTGAACTCCATCTGCGTCGCGGCAAAAAAGCCAAGAACTAATACCACATCATGGATCAAGGCCAGCAATGAGCCGCTAGCCAAACGCCATTCAAAGCGCACGCAGAGATAGGCCAAAATCGACAACATCGAAACCATGAGCGCCAGGCCACCTTGGTCGACTAAGTCTTGTCCCACCTGAGATCCCACCATACTACTGCTGATCACATCAACCTGATGGGATATTGGCGAAAGTAGTGGCTTAAGATCGACAATGTCATCACTTGATTGCGGCACCGGATAACGAATAACCCAGCGCCCTTGCTGATCTGAGTGAGTCACATTGGTAAACTCACCCAGTTGTGGTTCAAGTGTGTCGAGCAGTTGTGAATGAGTCAGCGATGGGTCAACGGCCACCTCAGAGACCATGCCCCCTGTAAAATCGAGGCCAAGATTAAGCCCGTTGACACTCATTGCCAACAGAGAGATCAGCATGAGCGCCAAAGACACAAAACTGGTGACATAGCGAATACGTCGAATACGTTGTTTAAAGAACTCAACCATAACCTAAACCCTTACATCGCGACGCGCATCGCGTCCCCAAATTAAGTTGATCATCGCGCGTGATGCGAAGACTCCGCTGAACATACTGGTTAACAAACCCAAACCCAGTGTGAGAGCAAAGCCTTGAATCGGACCATTACCGATCGAATAGAGCACCACGGCGGTGATCATCGTGGTAATGTTGGCATCCAAAATGGTGCTAAGCGCACTGTTAAAGCCCAAATCAATAGCCTGAGCGAAGGTGCGCCCTTCCGCTAGTTTGTCTTTAATTCGTTCAAATATGAGAACATTGGTGTCGACCGCCATCCCCACCGTTAACACCAAGCCTGCAATACCAGGCAAAGTGAGCACGGCACCAGGAAGCAATGCGATTAAGCCGAGTAAACAGGCCATGTTGATCAATAGAGCCGTGTTGGCGACCCATCCTAATCTGCGGTACCAGAGCGCCATAAATGTTAGAGTCAATGCCATGCCTAAAGCCAATGCGGCAAAGCCGTTTTCGATATTCTCCGCCCCTAAGGAAGCCCCGATGGTGCGCTCTTCAACAATGGTCACTGGCGCGGTTAGCGAACCCGCTCGCAGCAGCAGCGCCAGATTCTGAGCCTCTTCCATTGAACCTGCGCCAGTAATGCGAAATTGGCTGCCTAACTGCGACTGAATGGTGGCGACACTGATCACTCGTTCGCTACGCTCGGTCTCGCCCATTGAATTAGTTGTATACTCGCGATAAACCGTCGCCATCGGCTTGCCAATGTGGCTTGCCGAGAACTCACTCATGATCTTGCCACCAGCATGGTCGAGCGAGATATTGACCTCAGACAAGCCCATCTTATCGATGCCCGCGCGGGCATTGATAATGTGCTCACCGGTAAGGACCGGGCGCTTAGCGAGCGTCACATCCATTCCGTCATTGTTTTTCAGTACCACATCGCCATAGGCGGCGGCATCAGATGCCGTGCGAGCTTGATGAAATGCCAGACTTGCTGTCGCACCGATGACATTCTTCGCCAGCGAAGGATCTTGCACCCCTGGCAGCTCAATGCGAATGCTGTGCTCGCCTTGTCTTTGCACCAAGGCTTCGGTAATCCCAAGCTCCTCGATTCGATCGCGCATGATTTTAAGGTTTTGCTGCAGCGTGACGCGCTGGAACTCACTCTTATTCTCCGCAGTAGGCTTGACGGCTAAGAAGTCTGAGTGACGTTTGACTTCCCATCCAGGATAGTTTTGTCCCAGATATTGATTAACCTGATTCAGTATCTCGCCGTTATTGGCCTTAACTTCAAACGCTTCACTACCCGATGTCGAAACCTGAACGCCCCTGACTCGCTCTTGCCTTAGATAATCGCGAGTCTCTTCAATTAAGCTGTTGCGCTGATCTTCAAACGCCTTGTCAATATCAACGTTGAGCAAGAACTGCACCCCGCCACGTAAATCTAGCCCGAGTTTTATTGGACTAAATCCTAGTTCAGACAACCAGTTAGGTGAGACTGAAACGTAGGAGAAGTTAATGGTGTCTTGTTTTCCAAGCAGTGTATCTAGCGCTTGTCTCGCCTTGGTTTGCTCAGTTTCATCGTCAAACACTAAGGTCGTCTGCGCACCAACTTGGTCAATCTGGGTTGCGCTAATGCCACGTTGAGACAGATAGCGATGGAGCTCCCCAGGATGTGATAGGACAGGATTTGCCTGGCCTTGTGACAACGTCACTTGGATAGAAGGTTTTTCTCCGTACCAGGTTGGAACGGCGCTGAGTGTCAGCATGACCACTGTTGCAATCAAGACCACGTACTTCCAAGCAGAATAGTGGTTCATCAGGCGCGCTGATGCCGCCCGTTTTATCGGTTTTTTGTTCATCATATTCATTAACTGTGCTCAGCGAGAGTCATCTCGCTTAAGAGATCAAAAGATGGCCTTAGCCAAAGTAAATTCGGTTAAGAAACAAGATGGAACTGACTATTTAAAGCAACATAGAGCGCATTCGACTCTTTCCAGCCAGCAATGCGATGAGAAGAAAAACGTTGAGAAAAGTGAGCGCCACTTGGCTGCGCCGCAGGTTGATACAGGCGAAAAAGTGGCAGTGCCGTCGGTTCAACCTGAGGTAAGTCGAGACTCGAGTTCGACTCGCCCTCATCGGCGAAACGGGTCGTGTTTAACCAACGATAACTATGAAGGTTGGCGAGCCAATCTTGAACGTTGTGTGAGTGGGTACTGGGATTAGGTTTGGTTGTCTGCTTGATCTGCTCAAACAACAGGTCGCTATCGTGCTGCGAGTATGCAGGAAGCGTTTCGAGATCAAGCTGTAATCGCGCTGAGGCTTGAGTTTCGGCCTGCAACAAATAGCCAAAAGCCTGCACTGGCAAAGCCAGCACAAACAAAAAAAGCCATAGTGATGAAGTAAGCCGTTGAAACATTGTTCAGCCAAATACGAGAAGTCTTCGCGATAGTAGATCTAAGCATGTAGGCAAACAACTAAAAACTTCTAAAAGCTTATATTGCAGCTTTGGTGGGCTTCGGCTTAACGGTAAAACACCTGGCCGGTGCGCACATCAAGATAAATTTTATTGGCCTGCTTCAATCCACCACAATAGACAAAATACGCATCTTGCTCACTGAAAGTGACCGAGCGAATCCAACCTTTGGTTTCTTCAAAATCCAGCGGCGTACAGGTGCCGTCTTTGAGCAGTTGGTCGGTGGTCTTAATAAACATCTCAAAGTGCTGCTTGAAGTCATCCGAGCTTTCAATGTATTCACTCAGGGTCTCCACCCGCTCTTCTTTGGTGATAGTTGGCGGCACTTCGAGCAAGGCGTCCATTGGCACCCACTCAGCGACTTCGGGTCCGCCCTCTTCGTAAACAAAGTAAGCAGAAATTCGTCCCCAACCGTCTTTCTTTTCAAGAATATGCAGCTTGTCGCCTCGGTAAACCACGCTCTCAATAAAGGCATCGTAATCAGGAGCCTCGCGCACGCCCAGCTTATCTGGGTTGACGTAGTAGTCGGTTTTCGGTGGCTCAGGAGCGGGCTCTGGCTCATCTTTGACAATGGGTAAAGGGACCACGGGCTCTTCTTCCTCGGCTTGTTGCATCGCTAAGGCGTCTTGTTGAGGCTTGTAGTAAAAGATGTAATAACCGCCACCGGCACAGGCTATACCGAGTAACAGTAACACTGCCATAATGACCTTTTTCATATTTGTCTGAATCTTTTCCTATACTTAAACAGTGACAAGCGAGACAACCACCGTAATGAAATGGCACAGAGTTCTTCATACTATAACGGCAGCAGTTCTGATCACTTTACCTTTTCCATCCGGCGCGGCACACTGCGACGCCAAAACGTGGAACCGTGCGCTCACACTTCAGCAATCACTCGATACGCAATACAACCAACATGCGGAGCGCTTTAATCAACTGCTCAGCTTTCATCAAGCCCAGCCTTTCCTTTATCAAGAGTTTAGTCCAAATGAGATACGCAGTTTCTGGCAAAGTAACAAACAGACGTTGCTGAAAAGTCTGCAAGGTCAAATTGCAGCCTCACAAGCGGTAGTGCAAAACATCGCGCAAGAACGAGCGCAGCTCAACCCGCTGCTCGGGCGTGCTGTAAGTTTACAGCAGCGCTGGCTGCAGATATCTCAGCACTGTAAAAAAATAGATAATCAAAGTAATACCATCACCAGTTGGAACTACGCTCAGAACAACAAGGCGCTGATTGAGCAGATTCACCAACTGGACGAAAAGCTGACCACTTTACAGCAGCGCTATCAAAATGAAGTCCGCGCTCTAGAAAACGCTCGCCGACAATAGAAACAAATTGATATCAATTATCATTTGCAATTAAAGCAATTATCATTACGATGAGTTCATCATTGGTCACTATTAACTGTTTACACATTGAAACTCGCGCTTTCACTTCCGCATACTTTTTTAATTTGGTTCATTGGCTTAAGTCTGGCGGCGACCAGCTACATCACCGTCCACCACTACGAGACGCAAAAACTTGAAGGCCATTTACATAGCCAGCTTAACAATCAAGTACAGAAGCTGTTTCAAACGTTAACCAGTATCGAGCGCTTGCTTTACGCGACTCGTGCTTATCTCGATAATGCAAACCGCCCAAGCCAAAACCAGTTTGAAGCCTATTTCAGTGAGCAAGTCAGTTATGACCACGCGATTCCATCGGTACTATGGGCGCCAAAGGTTGAGCTCAACCAGTTAAGCGCGTTTGAGTATCAAGCCAAGCAGCAGGGCTTATTGGGCTATCAAGTGATGCCTCCCATTGACCAACGCTCTGCTCGGCCATGGTTTTTGCCCACTCATACTTTGCCGGTGCTCTATCTCTCGTCCCCGTTTGAAGGTAGCGATATGCTAGGGCTTAGACTTGAGAGCAACGCCCACATCGTCAATGCCCTATCTCGAGCGCTCAGCAGCCAACAGGTGGAGGTTGCTAAACTCAATGCCCAGTCAAGCAGCGAAGTCATGTTGGTGCTGAGTAAGTTCAATCTTGACGGACAGTTCGATGGCGTAGTGGCTGCCAAACTCAAACTCGAACCTTTGCTTGGCCAAATCTGGCAGCAAGAGATCAACTCCGACTCTACGCGAATTGAGGTGTTTACTCGGCCATACAACCAGTTAATTTTTGGCTCTCACCTCAATACACAACTCACCCATACCCCCATCACCGAACGGCAACTGAGTGCCAGCCGAACATTTAACGTGCCGCTGTTTAATCAACAATGGCAAGTGACCATTACCACTGTCGACCGCACCGGCAGTACGCTCATCTACGGCAGCGCGTCGGTGATGCTAATTCTACTGCTCACCATTTTTGCCACCATGGCTGCCAATTTTTATTCGTTGCGACTGAAAGTTTCCGACCAGGTAATAGAAGAGAAAACGCGTAGCTTAGCGCAGCAAGCGATCAAAGACGACCTGACTGATCTCAATAATCGCACAGCACTAAGCCAAGCGGTGGACCACCAGCTTCAACAGTTAAAACTGGGGCGTTCTATCGGTTTTTCGGTGATGTTTATTGACCTTGACCGATTCAAAGTGATCAATGATTCCATGGGCCACCTTCATGGTGACACGCTGCTCAAGCAAGTCGCACAGCGGATCAGCGATCACTGCCGCGACAACGACCTCAGTTTTCGTTTTGGCGGCGATGAATTTGTGATCTGCCTGCCCAACCTGATTTCAAACAGTGCGCTTGAGGCAATTTGCCAACGCTATTCTCACGTGCTGAGCCAACCGTACCTGGTGAACAATCAACAGTGCCATGTTGGGGCCAGTATCGGCGTGACGATAGTCACCAATGCCAATCAAAGCCTGACTCAAATATTGCGCGAAGCCGATACCGCCATGTATCAAGCCAAAAGTTCAACCCACGATAAAGTGGCCTTTTTTCATGAGAAAATGTTTCATCAGGCCAAACGACGTTTCACCTTAGAACAAGAGCTCGCCAGTGCCATGGCGCTCAAGCAACTGTCCTTGGTCTATCAGCCCATTTATCATTGCCAAAGTGATCAAGTGGTCGGGTTTGAGTCTCTGATTCGTTGGAAGCACCCCAAATTAGGGCCCATCTCACCACAAGACTTCATCCCGATTGCCGAGGAGACCGGCTTGATCATTGCGATTGGCGACTGGGTAGCGAATGAGTGCTGTAAAACACTGCAACGACTTTGGCACACACGCCAAGGTCATGGCGTGCCGCGTTTTAACATCAATGTGTCAGCCAAGCAGTTTGAATCTGAGCACATCTATCTGACACTGCAGTCGCTGCTCGATCATTACGACTTTCCTGCTCACTTAATCGGCGTAGAAATCACAGAGTCGATGCTACTCAGCGATGAATGCAGCGCTCAGCAGTTAGCCAGAATCAAAGCGCTCGGCGTAACCTTGTATATGGATGACTTCGGCACTGGGTTTTCATCACTGTCGGTGCTCAATGACTACCCTGTAGACGTGATCAAAGTAGACCGAAGTTTCGTCAGTCGTATCGCCCTTGGCCAGCGCAATGCCGATAACCTTTGCCAAGCGATCATTAATATGGCACATACCATCGACCGCGCTGTGGTTGCAGAAGGCGTCGAAACGCCCGAGCAGCTTGCTTTTCTCACCCATCATCATTGCAACTACGTTCAAGGCTACCTTAAATCTAAGCCCGTCACCGTGTGTCAAATCGAGCAGTTACTTAACACTGTCCCTCATCGACAAAGCGCGTAAAAAAGCCTGTCATCGACAGGCTTTAGAAAAAAACAGAGTATTTAGCTTAATCGAGCCGGTCACACTTGGCTGCGCAAATGAAGTCATTTTGATGCAGGCCTTTAATCGAATGACTCCACCAAGTCACGGTGACTTTGCCCCACTCAAGCAAGATTGATGGGTGGTGAAACTCATCTTCTGCCAATTGCGACACTTTGTTAGCAAACGCCCAAGCCAACTTATAGTTTTTAAATGTATACACCTTTTCCAGTTGCGGTATACCATCGCGTTCAAGTAGCTGCCATCCATCAAGTTCGGTGAGCAGTAATCGTCTCTCTTCGGCACCTAACGCTACCGCACTGCTAGTACAAGCTTCACAGCGTAATTCATCAAGCATGAGTCACTTCCTTTGGTTCAAATAATGGGGGTAGCAGGCCAGCTTTCATCGCCTGTTTAACATGGAACATTAAGTCCATTTGGCTGAGTTTGTACAACTGCTGAATATCATCAAGCACGAAATACTCTGGCTGCATAATATCAATGCGATACGGGGTTCTTAACACGGTGTGAATATCAAACACCTCGCGCTTTGCTGCTGGGTCGTCAAGTGCGTAAAGCGTTTCTCCTGGTGAAGAGAGGATCCCACCGCCATAAATTTTGGTTTCATCGCCCTCTTTGACTAAGCCAAACTCGACCGTAAACCAGTAAAGACGCGCCAAATACACACGCTCTTTGTCGCTGGCCTCTCGTCCTAGTTGACCGTACGTCTGGGTAAACTTGGCAAACTCTGGATTAGTCAGCATGGCACAGTGACCAAAAATCTCATGGAAAAAATCCGGCTCCTGGAGATAATCGAACTCTTCGCGACTGCGCAAAAACGTTGCCACGGGAAACTTTTTCTCCGCTAACAAAGCGAAAAATCGATCAAAGTTGATCAGCGCAGGCACAGGCTCGACCTGCCACCCCGTCGCGCTTGCCAGCACTTTGTTGATATCGACAATTTGCGGGGCGCGCTCAAGCGGCAAATCAAGCATTCGTAAACCTGCGAGATACTCTTTACACGCGCGTTTTTCAACTAGGCTCAACTGCCGTTTGACCAAATCGCGCCATACTCGATCTTCCTCGACACTCCAGTCAACCAGTCCTTGTTCATTGACGGGTTTTGAATGATATTGCGCCATACCTAGCTCCGTTAACAATTCCTTCACATTTAGCCTATCGCCATGTGATAGTGCTGACAATTTAACCGACGCACTCCGCCCCCTTGTCTTGGTGTAACATTTTTTTTACATTTGACAGCTTTTCTCTTATTTTTCAGCCATCTGTTGTCACTGGATAAGTTTGACTTTGACCACTATTTCATCAAAGCTTATTGCTATAACGGAGAATGATAAGACGAGGATGTCATGACCAACCCAGAGCCAAATTCCTCCGCCCCGATTTGGGTGCCAAGTAGTGAGAGAATTGAGTCATCAAACCTAAGCCAATTCATAAAACACATTAATATTCAGGGTGATGTAATCGAAACCTATGCGGACTTGCACCGCTGGTCTATCGATTATAAAAAGGATTTTTGGCTAGAAATCTGGCAATTTTGTGACGTCATCGGCTACAAAGGCGACTGCATCTTAGGCGAGGGCTTGGCCAAGTGGGGCACGTTCAATCCGAGCCGAGACACTATCTGGTTCCCTCAATCTCAGCTCAACTACGCTGAAAACCTGCTCGCATACTCGTTTCAGGCCCCGGATGACATCGCCATCTGGTTCAAGAATGAGCGCGGACAAAATCGTCAGCTCTCTTGGCAAGACTTGTGTGACCAAGTGTCAATTATGCAGCAGTGGTTAAAACACAACGGGGTAGAGAAAGGGGATGTGGTCGCGGGTTACCTACCGCATATGCCAGAAACCGTTATCGCGATGCTCGCGGCCACCAGCTTGGGCGCGATATGGACCTCCACGTCACCCGACTTTGGCGTAGAAAGTGTCATCGAGCGCTTTGGACAGGTTCACCCCAAAGTGTTGTTTTGCTGTAATGGTTACGACTTTAATGGCAAAACCTTCCACATGGAGGAGAAAAATCGTCAGATCTCCGATGCGCTGCCAAGCCTAGTCAATACCTGTCAAATCAACTATCTACAATCGAGTTTATCGCATGAAGATCACAGTGAAGCCTTCTCGGATTGGGAGTCAATTCTCGCCAGTTTCTTACCTCGAGGCATCAACTTTGAGCGTATTGGCTTTAACGATCCTCTGTTTGTCCTCTATTCCTCTGGGACCACAGGCAAGCCAAAATGTATCGTTCACTCCGTTGGCGGTACGGTATTAAACCATCTTAAAGAGCATCAGCTTCACTGCGATATTCAGCCCAAAGACCGCGTCTTCTATTACACCACCTGTGGCTGGATGATGTGGAATTGGCACGTGTCAGCACTGGCCAGCGGCGCGACCCTAGTGATTTTTGATGGCAGCCCAATGTACCCAAATCCAAATGCGCTATGGCAGTTGGCGCAGGAGGCAAATGTTACCCTGTTTGGCACCTCGGCCAAGTATCTTGAAGCGCTGCAAAAGAGCGAGTTTAATCCAAGCAGTTGCTACTCATTGCACAGCCTAAGAACCCTCTGCTCTACCGGCTCAGTGCTCTATCCTGAGCAGTACGATTTTGTTTATTCATCAATCAAAGTCGACGTGCATCTCGCCTCGATCTCTGGTGGCACCGACATCTGTGGCTGCTTTGTGATTGGCAATCCTATCTCACCCGTGTATCGCGGAGAATGCCAAGGGGCGGGACTGGGCATGGACGTCGCGGTGTTTGATGCCAGTGGTCAGGAGGTTGTTAATCAGCGTGGTGAGCTGGTTTGTCGCAACAGTTTCCCCAATCAGCCGCTTGGCTTTTGGCACGATGACGGCGAACGCTATCACAACGCCTACTGGGATAGATACCCAAATGCTTGGCACCATGGTGACGACGTTGAGTTAACCTCGCGCGGTGGTATGGTCTTCTACGGGCGTAGCGATGCGACACTAAACCCGGGCGGCGTTCGTATCGGCACTGCGGAAATCTATCAGCAGGTGAACCGATTGAATCCGATTCAAGACTCGATTGCCGTCGCTCGTCGGGTTGAAGGGGATGAAAAAGTGGTGCTGTTTGTCCAGTTGGCCGCCAATCACATTCTAGATGATGAGCTTAAGCAAACCATTCGCCAAACACTTCGCCAGCAATGCTCACCTCGCCACGTTCCGGCTGAGATCTACGCGATCAGTGACATTCCCAAGACTAAGTCAGGTAAGTTAGTCGAACTCGCAGCAAAACAAGTGCTACATGGTCAGGAGGTGCAAAACTTAGGCGCGATTGCCAATCCGCAAGCACTCAATGAGATCGCTCAGTATCATCAGCTACCTGTCAGTTAGATAGCCATCATTTGTGGGCTTTCTGGAGTTGAAAGCCCGCTTGTACTCTCCCGCATACTCTATGCGTAATGGCTGGCTCTCTTTTGTCTGCAAACAAAGTTAAATCACCTGCCTCCATTGTTTTTCCCGCTTTGGTTATCTAAACCAACAAACATTGTTGGTACTCGGCCACATTCAAATCTTTTTTCCCATATAGGATGCTGGGTGTTTTTACCTCAAGGTGACATAACACTGCGTTTTTTAGACATATTTGTCATTCCCCTGACAAAACGCCCTGACCTATTAAAAATTCAAATACTACCTATTTTCAACACTGTTTTTTTAGTTGTTAAAGTTCGTACCACAGTCAAGCACCCCCGCTGACACAATTGAAATAGGTATATTGAAATGAACAAGAAAATCACTCTACTTGCACTATCTTCTATCTTTGCTGTTGCTTCAGTTCAGGCGACTGAGCTAACAGGCGGCCTAGAAATCGATAACAAGTTCTCAGCAGATCAGGTTGAGGACAAAGGTACTGGCGTGAAACTATTTGCTGGTTACGAGGGCTTCGGCGTATCGGCTAAGCGTAATGACACTAAAGTTAAAGAGTACAACCTTAACTACACACACAACTTCGAAAACTTCTTTGTAAAAGGTGAGTACGAGTATGTTGATAACCGCTCTCGCGTTGATGCTAACGGCGTTAGCGACATGGGTTCTGATGTCAACAAGTTTGGTATCACCGCAGGTACTAACGTAATGGATATGTTTGATACTTCATTGCGTCTACGTAAAGACCTAGCGGCGAAAGAGATGGGTGGTAAGAAAAGTGACATCACGCGCTTTGACCTAGCAGCAGGCAAACAGTTTGAGAACGTATACTTCAACACTAAGCTAGTTGGTATGCATGAAAATGATGCCAACAGTGTCGACACAGCTAAAGGCGGTAAAGACACAGTCTACAACGTAGAAGCACGTTTAACATTTAACAACATCGCAGGCGGCTTTGTTCCTTACTTTGAAGCGGGTAATGAAGGTAGCCACCAGAATGACAAGCGTAACACTTACGGCAAAGTCGGCGTAGTATTAAACTTCTAATTAAGGTAGCTGAAGATGTTGAAAAAAATACTGATCTGTTCCGCAGTTATCTTGTCCGCCAACGCTTATGCGCTTTGTGAGTCGGGTAACGCCATTACTGATGCTGTAGAAGGCGCGGTTGTGGGTGGCGTTGTTGGCGCGATTGCTGGTGACGCACAAACAGGTGCAGCAATCGGCTCTGGTGCCGCTGTGATTGACGGCGCTTATCAAGATGCTGAATGTGACGAAGCGATCGGCGACGCAATTGTTGTAGACGCTATCGAAGATGAGTACGAAAGTGAAGTGGTAGAAGACGCTATCGTATTTGATGCGCTCACTGACTAAACATCTAAGCTGTCTATAAGCAAGTGAGAGATGCAGTTTGAAGCTAGTTTGATATATCAATCCAAACTAGCCTTCAACTGCATTTCTTTGTATCTATTGACGACAAAACGGTGCGAAACTATTTTGACTTTCTTTGCTGCTCTTTTCGGGCAAGCTTTTCTTGTCTGCGCTGAGCGATAACTTGATCCGCTTCACCACCGACATGGGTCTCACCTCGTTGCTTCGCAAGCTGGACTTGCTTTTCACGCTCACGAAAGCGAGCTTTTTGTTCATCGGTATGCTTGTCTATACATTTAGGGCAGCTGACGCCTTTTTCATACGCGTCTGACGCCATGTCTTCTTCAGTGATCGGCAGGCGGCAGGCATTACACATCTCGTAGCCGCTTTTTTCTAGCTGATGGTTGACCGCCACACGACCATCAAAGACATAGCAATCGCCTTGCCACAAACTCTCTTCTTCAGGCACTTCTTCAAGGTATTTAAGAATGCCGCCCTCTAGGTGATACACCTCTTCAAAGCCCTGTTCCTTCATATACGCGGTAGACTTTTCACAGCGGATCCCGCCGGTGCAGAACATCGCCACTTTTTTGTGCTTGGTAGGATCCATGTTTTCCGCAACGTACTCTGGGAACTCACGAAAAGTCTCAGTTTTTGGGTTAACGGCGTTTTTGAATGTCCCAATTTCGATTTCATAATCATTGCGTGTATCGACCACGAACACTTCAGGATCAGAAATAAGCTCGTTCCACTCAGTCGGCTTTACATATGTGCCGACCACGTGACGCGGGTCAATCCCCTCCACACCTAAGGTTACAATCTCTTTCTTGAGCTTAACTTTAGTGCGGTTAAAGGGTTGGTTTGCATCGAACGACTCTTTGTACACAATGTCTGCAAGGCGAGGGTCTTGTTTAAACCAGGCAAGAAGCGCATCAATGCCTTCGCGGCGAGCGGCGACGGTACCGTTGATCCCTTCATTGGCTAGCAAGAGCGTACCACGGACCTCATGCTTCTCCATCAAGGCCTTGAGCGGCTCACGAAGTTCAACATAATCTTCAAGACGCACAAACTTGTACAGTGCGCATACTACGTAATCTGTCATGTTTTTTCCTTTTAGCGAACTGGAGCGTAAATCCAGAGCTTTTTGTAAAATTGCGCGAAGTATAGCGAAGAGTACCCACGACAAATACGGACAGTTTTTGGGGATAAAAGCGGGAAGACTGGAGAGGAAACAGATATGAGCCGGGTCTTGCCTTTTGACACTATCCGACTGATTTTGAATAGTGCAAGCCAAAAAGTAGCATTCATTTTTGCATTAAGTTAGCATTGCCGACCTTTTTTCAATGGTGGGAGGTACGAATGTTTATTGGCTTTGACTACGGGACGGCAAATTGCTCAGTTGCAATGATGGAGCAAGGAGAGCCAAAGCTGCTCAAACTCGAGGGCGACAGCGTATACATTCCTTCTACCCTCTCCGCGCCCGGCCGCGAAGCGGTGGCTGAGTATCTATTTAAACACCGCAATATTAAACCCATCGACAATGTGGGTGAACAGGTGCTTCGACGCGCGATCAACATCAACCGAGAAGAAGGCATAGAGTTTATTGCCGAAGAGGTCGCGTTTGGCCAAGCTGCGCTGGATCACTACCTGCAAGATCCCAGCGAGAGTTACTACGTTAAGTCGCCAAAGTCGTTCTTAGGGGCTTCTGGACTGCGTGACGTTCAAGTCAGCTTCTTTGAAGATCTCGTTTGCGCCATGATGGATAACATCAAACGAAACGCCGAAGCGGATGCGCAGCAAACCATCACAGAGACCGTGATCGGTCGACCGGTAAATTTCCATGGCCGCGACAGCGAAGCCGCAAATCGACAAGCCGAAAGTATCTTGCTTAAGGCAGCAACACGCGCAGGCTTCAAACACGTTGAGTTTCAATTTGAACCGGTCGCTGCAGGTCTTGAGTACGAAGCCTCGTTAAACGACAACAAAACCGTACTGGTGGTCGACATAGGCGGCGGTACCACAGACTGCTCACTGATCGAAATGGGACCAAGCTGGCGTGGTAAAGCAGACAGAACACAAAGTTTGTTAGCGCACAGTGGTCAGCGTGTTGGGGGCAACGATCTCGATATCGCCCTCGCGTTTAAAAAGCTGATGACGCCATTTGGTCTTGGCAGTAAAACCACCGCAAATATCGTTATGCCAACCATCCAATTCTGGAACCCGATTGCAATTAACAGTGTCGATGCCCAAGCGGATTTTTACTCTCGTTCAAATTTGGCGACGCTAAAACAGCTCAAGAAGGAAGCGCAAGAGCCTGAAAAACTCGCCCGTCTATTGGAAGTATTCCATGAGACACTAGGCTACCGCCTTGTACGTCAAGCAGAACAAGCCAAGATTACGCTTTCCGATCACGCCCACTATCACGGTGTGATTCAACTGCTGTCTGAACAGCTCGAAGTGGATATCCGCTTTGAGGACATGATCGAAGCGATAGAGACACCAAAACAGAAAATGGCAGAATTGGTCAAAGAAGCGGTAGAGCAAGGCGGCGTGAAACCCGACGCGATTTTCATGACTGGCGGTTCAGCACGCTCACCGATTCTGCGCGGCGCAGTTCAAGAAATACTGCCGAGCATTGATGTGGTTAGCGGTAACTACTTTGGCTCGGTTACAGCGGGATTAGCCCGCTGGGCAGACGTCTGTTTTAGATAATCGACAGTCCTACTACCTAACCGTAGAGCAGCGTTTAACTACTGCTGCAACTAAACTCAATCGCAAAAAAAGCCCGGTGTTGAAACCGGGCTTTCTGTTGTGTGATTCTCTATTTTTTGGCCAGCGCCATGAGTACCGTGAGCGAGCCATGTGGCGTGTCTATCTCGAAAGGCGTCAATACCTCTACCTGACTAAAGCCGACACTGGTCAGTACCTGTTCGGTATGAGCGATGGTCATGCCGCCTGGCTCATCGACATCGGATAACCAGTCCCAATGAACGAAGTAGCCACCCTCATTAAGCAGACTGTAAACGATATCGGCGACCTCAGAATAACTGGGGACAAAGCTACATACGGATGAAGCGACGACCACATCGAATTGAGCGCGAAATGCCGGATGCATCGCAACCAAACCTCGTGTGAGCATATCGACGACGGGCTCGACATTGGGTAGCTCTTTCATGTCAAGCTGTTCGATCATGGCTTCGGAGCTGTCAAGGGCGACAATATCTTTTACCATGGGTGACAATCGCTGGCTGAGCAATCCCGTTCCACAACCAAAATCTAAGATGTGCTTTCCTTTCACATCAACGAACTTTAGCAAGGATTCAAAGGCTTTGTCCGCGTATATATGTGTGGAGGCTTCCGAGTCCCAGCTTTGCGCGACATCGTCCCAACTATTAGCCATCATGATCTCCCTGTAACTACATTCATTAGGCGTTGAGCAAGAGTACCAAAACTGCATGAAATTCATAGCATTTCAGTGAGGAAAACAGACAACCGCCTAAGATTGATATAATATCGGCCAAAGACTCAGCCAATTGTTTAAAAGATGAACTTATCGCAAATTGAAGCCTTTTGTACTGTCGCCGACTTGGGCTCTGTTTCAGAGGCAGCTCGTCAATTAGAATGCAACCGTACTAAATTAAGTATGGCAATCAAAGCGTTAGAAAAAGACCTCGCGGTTGAGCTGTTCGTGCGCAGTGGCAATAACCTTATGCTTTCAGAAGCGGGCAAAGCCATCTACAAAGATTGCCAAAATTTGCTGGTGACCGCCGCGCGTATTCGTCAAACTTGTGCCCAAGTCTCGGGTGAGTTTAACGCCGAAATCTGGATTGCTCGCGACGACTCTCTCCCAGATGAGTTGTGGCAAGATTTGTCACATCGACTCAATAATCGCTTTCCAGCCACATCGTTTAATATTGTGTTGGCATCCAGTGGGGATTTGGCCAACTTAGTGGCAACAGCACAAGTCGACTTCGCTTTTGGCGTCGACTATGAGCGTATCGACGATCCACACATCACCTATCAGCCGCTCGGCAAAATTCGCATGATGTCGGTATGTCGTGCCAGTAATCCCCTCGCCAAATTGCGCCGCGTATCCGACGATGACTTACGTAATTCGATGCAAGCGGTGATGGTCTATCTTAACGAGAAAGACAACCCAGAGCTGCAACCCTTCTCACTGCGTTATATCGGATTTTCCAGCTTTGATTACATGCTCAATACCATTCTCAACGAAGATGCGTGGGGCGTCCTACCCGAACCGCTGATTCGCCACCTACTGCGCAAACAAGATCTGGCAGTGATCAAACATACCTATGGTTTGACTCAAGAAGATTACTGTATGTTCACCGCCGCGGGTATGTCTGAGCACCCGGGCATGTCGTGGCTTGCAGATAAACTCAACGAATATCTTTTCGACTTCTAACTAAAATCCGGCTTGTTTTTCACCACGCGTCACTCAGTGTCAAGATAAATGACACCAGAATTAATCATTAAACCATTGATAAATAATAAAAATAAATAGATAAGGTCAGATTGAACCCGTTTCCCATACCAATAGTGTTTGTTTAATTAGCCGATTTTGAGAACACTATAAGGGTGTTTCTTGTAGAGATTTCATCATGTGTGCTAGGACAAGCCTAAACGAAAAACGTATTCTAACCTTCTCAGCTTTGCTGGCATCTGGCTTTGCTGGCGGTGGTTTGATTCTAGGTATGCTCGTTGGCTCACTAGTGATTGTGTTTGATGGCGTCTACTCATTAGTCAGTTTGCTGTTAACATTATTGTCGCTCGCGGTATCAAAGTTTATCGAACGCCCTTCTCGCCGTGAGTTTCCTTTTGGTAAATCCGTTCTTGAGCCAATTGTTATCGTGATTAAAGGGGCTGTGATCCTCGCCATTGTGGGCTATTCACTGCATTCAGCGGTTATTGCTGTGTTCAATGGCGGCCGTGAAGTAGACGCCAGTATCGCGACACTGTTCGGCGTGATTAATGTATTGGGTTGTGGTTACGCTTGGTGGCATATTGCTAATAAGTCTAAACGTTTTTCATCTGGTCTGATCGAAGCTGAAGCCAAACAGTGGCAAATGGACACCCTATTAAGCGTTGCGGTCACTCTCGGTTTTATCGCGGCATGGTTGCTGACTCTGTCTCCATTGGCACATTACTCGGTGTACGCCGACCCAATGATGATGATCGCCATGTCGTTCTACTTTATCAAGGTGCCTTTTGAGATGCTGCGCGATGCCCTACGCGAGTTATTGATGATGAAGCCAGCCGAAGATATATGCCGAGCGGTGGATAAAGAAGTGTCAGCGCTGGCTGAGCAGGTATCACCGCAGCTTGAGCTGGCAGGGGTCACCAAAGTAGGACGTGAGCTGCGCGTTAAACTCGACGTGCGCCCAATCGATCAACAGTTAAAAGTGGCCGAGCTTGAGAAAACGCGCCGAATTCTCAAAGACAAACTCTCTAAGTTGTCGCTCGACCTTAACCTAACGATGAATATTGCTCATTAAGCTGGCAACACCCTCAGATTCAACGACATCGTCTTATTGAGCCCGGATATTCTCCGGGCTTTTCTTTGTTCAAAAGCTTGTCGCCTTTGAAGAATGCCTAGTCACATCGACTCCAATACACTGCCGTTGTAAACAAACTTAGATGCCCTGTATATCCCCCAAATGTGGGGGATGAAAAACCTTTGTTGATAGATAAGCTGATATGCGAGCTATGCCCAACAGACTGACTCACTCAACTGCTGGGCGTTGCTCAATCAACATTAGAACAATACCTTCAAAGGAATGAATGATGCACAAGCTCACACTAACCACACTGGCTTTATTGGTGCTATCGGGCTGTAACGACGGCAGTGGCCAGTCTTCTAGCACACCACCAAGTAATCAAGACCAATCTGCTCCGTTAACAGGGCGCGTTGCGGATGGCTATCTATCTGGGGCAACGATTTGTTTGGATATCAACGCAAACATGGTGTGCGATGCCAACGAGCCATCAACAATATCAACACGTGATGGTGAGTTCTCGTTAGATGTCTCTGACGAAATCGCGAACCAATACCCGATCATCGCCATCGTCACACCTGATGTCTATGATTTAGATACCAATGACTATGTAACTGACGCTTACACCTTGGTGTCACCTCCGGGCAAATACGATTTCATTAGCCCTATTACCACCCTACTCGCGTTGCAAGCAAAAGACTATTCGAATGAGTCATTGGCAACGAGTGCAAGAACACTTCGCATGCAACTGGGTGTATCTGATAATGTTGATTTATATGCTGATTTTATCGCTGCACAAAGTGGGTCTCAAGATACCGCCAGTTATGAGAAAGTCCACAACACCGCCCAGTTGGTGGCACGCAAACTTGGTCAACACCTCACGACATTTAATAGCGGTAACCAAAGTGGCGATATCGACCAATCAGAACTGATCGTGGCAACACACTCTGTTATTGACTCGATTTCAGAGCTCGCGAGTCTGGCTGAGTTAGAAGGTTTTGACGCCGACGCAATCGCGCAGTCCAAGTCAACGGAATGGCAAAACGAAGTGAAGGACATCACTCCCTCAGAAAGGGTCGAACAAATCCGCTCAGCGCTGGCGTTTAACAAAGCATTAAGCGGTGGTGTTTATCAGTATCAGGATATCGACGGCAATATTACCGAGCATCTCACCGTTAAACTTGACGTTGATCAAGCCAACTTCGACAGCCAGCAGACTATCTCGGTGTCACACAGCAATGGCGACGTGTTTACCTTTACTGCCGAAGACCGAACCGAACTCGATCTCGACTTTGATGGACAAGTAGCGTTTGCCAAGGAATTACCACAAGGATCCTTGGTTGATGGTCGTTACACTTACTCCATCACTAAAGGTGATAAGAGTGTGGTGCTGTTTGTGGATGACTATCAAGTCGTGACGGGTTTGCAACCCTACCCAGACGCCTTGCTCTCGGCTGGAATCACTTGGTTTGAGAAACCGGACGACGAAGCTTTGCTCTCCTTCCCGGTGGAGGATGATGAGCTCTATTACCAAGCTCAGTTGTTCGACATTCAAGAGACTCTGCTCTACACAGGACGTATCGAGAAAGGTAGAAATATCGCTTGGGTCCCAAGTATTGCCAGAGCCGAATCGGCCGATACTTTGCTAGTGAAAGAGTCAGATGGCGTCAATCATCGAGATAGCAACTACATTAGAGAGCTATTTAAAACGCGCATAAGCGCTTCAGCAACCGATGAACATATTGATTTTGTTCGCACTTACTTGCGCAATACGCACTACGCCAGTGACGGTGAGGACAAAAGCCGTTTTACCTTTCAATTTAATGCGATACCTGCTGCAATAAAGCAAGGCGACGAACTGATTCAGTCGATAAAATCCGTTGCGATTGAATACTTTGATCCAGATTCAGCAAGCTATGAATCGGTATTGGATGTCACGGTCGACGACTCCATCTTTACCGAGCTTGGCAAAGATGCTGAACTTGCTCCTCAACAAGGCTATAACCTCGACCACCAGCTCGACAGTGAAGATGGTTTCATCTTTCTTGATGCCTTTTTTCAAGGCGATAGCGCGAACGCTGAAATGAAAATAGGTACTTATCGTTATTCGGTGACGAACACAGATGATGAGACCTCTTACGTCTATGACTATTTCGGTGGTGAACGGGTCGACTTTCCGTCACTTACGAGTGAGAGTTTCTCTGTCGAACGGCTTAACGAGAACTGGCTTCAACTCTCTATCGATTCAGCCGACGGAGACGATGGATCCTTTGTCTATGAGTTTCAGTTCAATGTAAGGTATTGGGCAGATGACGAACTTCAAGACAACTTTCTATTCGACTTAGAGAGATCAAGAGAGCCAACGGCTCTACTTAGAACGCAAACCTTGATCGATAAAGTCGAACAGTTTGAGCGCGATCGCGATGTAAACATCGTTGACATTCTCGTTGATGTCTCGATATTTGACAGCGCTAAGAGCTATACGATCGACAACCGATTTGAAGTCGTTGATATCGAGTTTGATACACAAGTAGTGAGCTCAACTCCTTAAGCAACCATCAAGAACGCCAAACAATGCAAGTCGCAAGGCTTGCATTGTCTACGTTAGAGAGCACAGTAAATCGGGCTCGACAGTAAGGTCGCAATCAAGTCTGTCTGCGAGTGACAACCTGTCTTGACAAAAATAGACTTTAAGTGGTCCTTGATGGTGTACTCTGACCGCTCCAAGATCGTGGCAATTTCATTTCGATTGTAGCCGGCGACCAGTAACTCACAGATTTTTCCTTCTGTCTCAGTTAAACCAAAGATCGCTTTGAGAAAGTCAGGGTTTACATAGATGGGATGTTGCCGATCATAGAGGTAAACGATCACTCCTACTTCATACTCTTTGAGATGCTCGTTAAACGGCCCGTTACTTTTAATACCAATTGGAGCAAGAAGAATGGTCAGCTGAGACTGTTTGTTGTTCAAGTGCGTAACCCGACACGTTTCATTGCTTGTGTGGTCGCGTTCTATCATTTTATACAAATTCGAAATGAAATCCCGTTTGACCGAAATGTTTTTAATCGAAAAACGCTTAGGCGACACCTCTAATTCAGAATGGAGCTCACCAAGTTCAATCGCCTTTTGATTGACACAGATGACTTCACCTTTACTGTCATAAAGTAGTGCTCCATGGGGCAGTTGAGCGACCAAACTGTTTAAGTTGGACGTTTCATTACGCACGTCTTTGAACTGTTGATAGAGAGTGAAAGCTCGCTGAACATGCGGCACAAGCTCGTTAAGAATCATCACATCATCAGCAGAGAACACACGCTGGTGCTTATCACGATGTACTGTAAGCATGGCGATACGATTCTCAAGCCGACCAATTATGGCCGACGACGCGTCCAAAAATCCATGTTGTTCAAACCATTGCTCGACCATTAGCTCATGCTCTGAGAGCTGCTCTGGATCGCGACGACCAATATCGTTCAATAGGGTATAAAAACGGCGAGGAGGCGCCTGAACAAGATAGTCATAAATATAATTGCCCTTTTCTATATTGTTCTCAACACTGTGGATTAGTGCATCGCTCTTAGGACCAGCGAGCCAGGCCCCCTCGGTGATCTTGTTCATCGTATTCTGAATATGCAGTACCGCATCACAAAGTTGGAACTCATGAACTAAAAGCTCCAAAAAAGGTTGAAAACCTTGAGAATGAGTTGGTGCTAAGTAAAGCAACTCAATCAAATCGCTAAAGCGATACAGCCTGTCGTTGTCCTGTTTTTCTAACATAGTCTCTTAGTCGTAACCCCTGTGTTTAATGTGCGGTTACGTCGTTTATCTAAGTAAGATGGACAGATAACCACGCGACCTTCCTTGTAACATCATACTAACCATAAAATGCATTACGTTTAACATCACCTAGTTGAGTAATCTCACATTAGCTGTGTGCAACTGCTGTAGCAAAAGTGAGAATGCTGCGTATTTCTTCTCCGTCCTGATGTCGATGCTTGCTCTTCGTAACGATGAGACAGAATCATGCCTAAGTTCATTGCTTAGCCTCACTGGTGTCGGTCAAGCCAGCGTGCCAAACGTCGAATGCGTCGGCTTTAGGGTCGTAACCTAACACGCTCTTGGTGTGATTGAGCGCAAGTCTCTTAAATCGATTGTTGGAAATTCCGTGGGCAATAACAAATGGGTCGTCTTTTAACTCCGACTCCAAACCGTTAACCAGCAGTGAGCATAGATCTTGTGGTTCACTCCATGCACTTAAATCCCTTGCGCTCAAACGCTGCCAATCTTGCTGATACTCGAACGCACCGATTCTTACTGCAATCACTTCCAGCTGTTTTTGGTATGCATAATATGCCCCCAGAGCTTCACCAAACACTTTGCTGACCCCATACAGGTTTTTCGGACGTGTCGGCATATCCTCTTTTACCTGTACATCAAGTTCGTAGCCCTCTATGGTTTGGGCGCTACTGGCGAACACGACTCGTTCAACGCCACTTTCGTACGCGCTTTGAAAAACATTGTATGTGCCTACAATGTTGGTCGGCAGCAAAGACTCAAACGGCGTATCTGGGCACGCCAGTCCGGCTAAGTGAACAACAACATCAATCTGCTTTTGTTTGAACAACGAACGAGTCGCAGCTAAGTCGCTGACATCAAGTTTAACGCCTCGCGTTTCTGTCACGGTTAGGTCTGCGAGTACTAGCCGATAGTCCGGACGATTCGCGTCGAGATACTTCACCAACGCTTGCCCTATTCTTCCATTTGCACCTGTAATCAATATGGTTTTCAACATTTATCTTCTTCCTTATTCGATACTCTTTTCTGCTCAATACAAACGGCAACGACTTTGATATTGCCTTTTTTGAGGTTGGCGCTTTCTATTTGTGATTAGAGTAATTAGCATTGAGATATGAATAAAATGATATAAGTTCATAGCAACATGAATACTGCTAATATCAATGTGATGATGCTCAAAACGCTCAAGTCACTGCGCGAGACAGGCAGTATTAGCCGTACCGCAGAGCAGTTGCACGTTACACAATCAGCGGTCAGTCATACCGTTAAAGCCTTGGAGAGAACACTAGAGGCGCCAGTTGTCGTCAGGCTGCCAAGGGGGATATCCCTCACTGACATCGGTATGGCTGCCAGTGAATCTGCGATAATTGCTCTGGAAGCCATAGACAATATCTTGAAGCTTTCATCCTCGGCATTAACCGGAACTGTGACGATTGCCGCCATCAATTGTGTTTCGAAGCAGATTCTCGCTCCGGTCTTGGCCTCGGTACAAAAAGCCCACCCGAAAATAGAGATAAATCTACTGGTAGGTACAGATCAAGAAGTTGAGAATTGGGTCAATATCGGGCTCGCAGACATCGGCATCGCCTACAATATGGAACCATCGGCCAGCGAGCTGCTATTTGATGATGAGTTCTATTACATCACTCGCTATCGACACTCGAAAGATACGCACGTGGCGTTAACTCATCTGAATAACAAGCCAATCATTGCTCTATCCTCGGGATGCGAACTGTTTATCCGTGACCTGTTTGACCAATACGATCAGCAACTGGTAGTTAAAACCACGGTATCGGACTCTGCCGCGCTATTTTCTGTTGTAGCTTCAGGCTATGGTGATTCGCTTGTCCCGGGACTGGCCTTCCCTGACGATTGGCAACAGCTGGTGAGTCGCCAACCGGTGTCGCCGACTCTGACGTGTTCATTAAGACTTATGTGTGCAAAACAGCAGACATCAAATGACGCAGTTCAAGTGTTGGTTGAAGAAATTCGCCGTGCGGCGTTAGACAAGAAGCCAAAATAAGGCTCGGTCATTCTCAATGCAACCCTACTCTATCGGTCACCAAATACAATAAAGGCAGCGTTTTCGCTGCCTTTGCTGTTGACTAGGGTTGGTTAGTTATCCAATGACATGCCAATTTGACTCAGTTTATCTTTAAACTCATCGACGCTGTTTGCCTCGTAAGTGGGAGAGCCATTAAAATAACGCGGCTTCTCCGGCAACATGGCATTTTTCAGCGCTTTCTCCTGGTCAATATCGTCATGATAGACGGTCACGCGATTTGGAATGTCTTGTTGGAATTTCGCCATTCTGTTCTCCTTTTCATCTGACGTTTACTCACTACTAAGCGTAGAAAACGCAGGCTCTCTGTCAAACTTTGCGCCAAGCCGAGTTATTGTGACAGCGTGATGACAACTCTATGAAAATACATACGATTTAGCCTCAAGATGACGAATGCAAGCCGCTCCAGAAAGTTAAGTTTTGTGAACTGCTACGAACATTTTTCTCCCTTTAACTGGCAACCACTCAATGAGCTTGATTGACCAGTGTGATTGGGTTTATGCAGCGTTTCACAAATTTACTCTCTACGCCCCTACTCTGATCAGTAGGGGATGAGTTGCTTAATCCCCGCATGGTCTAGGCTATTGTTCAAGGTTTCTAGTGGTGCTAGTTAATGAAGAAAGAGAATATTTATCAGGTTTTTACTCGGTTATTTGGCAATACTCAACAAGCCCAAATACCTTGGGGAACCATCGAGCAAAACGGGGTCGGAAAGTTTAGTGACTTTACCGATCAAGCCTTGGCGCAAATCCGCCAGTTAGGCATTACCTGTATTTGGTACACCGGCGTTCCACACCATGCGTTGGTCGGCGATTACCGCCAATATGGGATTGATAACGACCACCCCAGTGTGGTCAAAGGACGAGCTGGCTCGCCCTACGCAGTCAAAGACTATTATTCGGTTAACCCCGATCTTGCTGACGATCCCGCCAAGCGCAATCAAGAGTTTGAGGCGCTTGTTAAACGCACTCATAAAGCGGGTATGAAGGTCATCATTGATATTGTGCCTAACCACGTTGCTCGCGTTTATAAAGGGCTGAACAACCCGCCGGGAGTACGTGATTTTGGTTGCGATGACGATTGCAGCGTTGAGTATCACAGAGACAACAACTTCTACTATATCCCAGGCCAAGAGTTCGCGCTTCCAGACGCGCTCAGCAGCAACCCTCCACTTGGCGGAGAACAGCATCCTGACTTGGCAGTCCCGTATCAAGAGTTTCCCGCCAAATGGACGGGCAACGGCTCACGATTAGCCAAACCCAATCACGATGATTGGTACGAAACCGTTAAGATCAATTACGGCATTCGCCCCGACGGCAGTAAAGATTTTGACTCACTACCAGAGCACTACCGTGAGCGCAGCGCCGCTGAACATTATCAGTTTTGGCAAGATAAACGCGTGCCCAACTCGTGGCTAAAATTTCGCGATATTGCGCAGTATTGGTTACAGCTTGGTGTCGACGGTTTTCGTTTTGATATGGCCGAGATGGTGCCGGTGGAGTTTTGGAGCTATTTAAACTCGTCAATCAAGCACGCCAACCCTGAGGCTATCTTGATTGCAGAGGTTTATCAGCCCGAACTTTACCGCGACTATATTCAGTTGGGGAAGATGAACTATCTGTATGACAAAGTGGACCTTTATGACCATCTCAAGGCGGTGATTCGTGGACAAGGCTCAACCAGCGACATTGGTCGTATTGAGTATCAGCGACGAGATATTGAACATCACCTGCTGCACTTTTTAGAAAATCATGACGAGCAACGGATTGCCAGCCCTGAGTTCGCTGGCTGCGCAGAAAAAGCGTTGCCTGCTATGCTTGTATCGGCGTGTTTGTCGAGCTCGCCCACCATGATCTATTTTGGCCAAGAGGTCGGCGAGGCAGCATGTGAGATGGCCGGTTTTGGTCAGCCGAGCCGAACCTCTATTTTTGATTACATTGGCGTGCCTGCGCACCAACGCTGGGTCAATCATGGCCATTACGATGGCGGACTTTTGAGCGAGCAAGAGCAGCAACTTCGACGCTTCTATAAAAAGCTGCTTAATGCGACGTTAAACAGTTCAGCCCTGACGGGTGAATACCACGACCTCTACGCGGCCAACTATGCAAATTTCGCCGAGCTACAGCACAAGTTGTACGCTTTTGCTCGTTCAGATAAAGATGAGATTGTGCTTATCGCGACCAATTTCAGTAGTGAATTGGGGAAAACGGTGTCTTTGACCATTCCCGAGACGCTTATCAGCCATTGGACGCTTAGCTCTGGTCACTATACTTTAACTGATAGACTTAGCGAGCAAACCGTCACGCTAGTGGTCAACGAGCAACAAGGAAGCATGACTCTCGACTTGCCACCGCTGGCGTGTCGATTCCTCTCTTTAAAACGCTAACAGTGTGGCCGAGCGATGCTGTTTCGCCTCGGCCACTGCATTCATCTGGCAATCAAGGCTTCAACCTGATTAATCGTGCGTTGTGCCGACTGATAATCGATAGGTAGTTCGACCAAACCTTGCGGCGTTTGCACAAACAGAGATGGAAAGCTGTTACCTCCAATGCGTCGAGCAAATTCGATTTCTTCTAGCAACGCTTGGTTGAGCTCGGGCGATGAGAAATCCTCAGCAAACTGCTCAAAGTTGATCCCGAGTTGCTTGGCCAAATCGAGCAATACCTCGGCATCGCTCGGGTTGCGCGCTTGCAGGTAGTATGCCTGCTGAATCGCATCGAGCATCATCTTCTCTGCGCCTTGTTTACGTGCGGCAAGAATGGCGCGACAGGCGGGATAGGTTGATCTTCGCGGTGTGTTTTGTGTCCAAAAATCATAATTGAACGAAGTACCGAGATACGCTTCTATCTTCTTCCAGTAAGCGGCGATTTGCTGTTGCATTGACTCTGGCATTGGCACATCTGAGTCGGGGGCTAAACCTCCAAGCAGATACTGAATCTCGATTTTATCACTTAATGCGTCGTGTATTTGCTGCCAAACGGGCTTATACCCCCAGCACCAAGAGCACATAGGATCGTACACATAGTAAAGCGTATTGGTTTGATGAATAGACATGCGGCTTACTCACTCCATTTGTTGCGATGGGTTTCAATTGCCCTATAGCTGGTCATATTGTTGGCACCTACGCATTTCACCTTACCACAGGTTAGTAAACTGGCTTTGCATTGCTCGGCTTACCGGCAGTTTGTCACTGCCAATCACGACCACCATTTTGCCAGTAATGATCTTGTTCACTTTTTCAATCGCCGCCACGTTGACTATGGTCGAACGATGAATTTGCCAAAACTGATTCGGATCCAGTTGCTGCATCAGCTCTTTTAACGAGGTTCGCAGCAAATATTCAACTTTTTTGCCCTGTTCGAGCGTAAACAGCGACACGTATTTATCTTCTGCTTTGAAGTAGCGCACATCATCTACCGAGATGAGGTGAATATCTTCTCCTTTGGCGGCCTTTAGCCATGTTAGATAGTTTGGTGTGGGTTCACGTTGGATTTGCTGCAACTGCTGCATCAAGGCCGCCACATCCACAGGCTGAGAATCAGCTTGTGGCTTGAGCCGCGCTTTGAGCTTGTCGATGCACTGCGCTAAACGATGATCACTGATCGGTTTAAGCAGATAATCCACCGCATTGGCCTCAAACGCTTGCAGCGCGTATTCATCATAAGCGGTCACAAACACGATTTGCTGGTTGCGGCCCTGCTTGGTTAAGGCCTTAGCAACCGACATCCCATCCAACAGTGGCATTTTGATGTCCAAAAACACCACGTCCGGTTGATGTTGCTCAATCAAGAGCAGAGCTTCTTGACCATTTTTCGCCAGCCCTTTGATCTCAAGCTCTGGCCAATGGTCGGCCAAGAGTTTGTTCAAATGGTGACGCAGCAGGGGCTCATCATCGGCAATCACTGCGCTCCACTCATGCTTCAACATTCAATATCCTTTTAACTGTTGAGTTGCTGTAACGGGATAGTGAGGCAGGCACATACTCCGCCGCTGCTATTCTGTTGGATTGAGAGCTTGGCATGGCCATCATACAAAGCCTCTAGCCTCTGTCGTACATTATTCAAGCCCACGCCATTACCTTTCTTGGGCTGGTTTGAATTAAGCCCTACTCCAGTGTCATTCACTTCAACTAAGAGTTGGTCTTGTTGTTGTTCGACCCTTATCGTCAACTCGGCACCGTCAACTTTAGGCTCTACCCCATGCAAGATGGCGTTTTCCACTAAAGGTTGCAACAACAAGGGCGCAAAGCTGACAGAATGTTCAACGGTGTTGTCGATTTGGTAACTGAGTCGATCGCCGAGGCGAATTTTCTGAATCGCCAGATAAGCATCAACCAAGTCTAGCTCTGCTTGCAGGGTGGATTCTGTTTGGCGACTATTGTTTAACGTCCCTCTAAGCAGCTCGGTGAGCTTTTCAAGCATACGCTGTGCCGCTTGCGGATCTTGGCCAATCAAGGCATTGACATTAGCCAGTGTGTTAAATAGGAAATGGGGTTCAATTTGGCTTTGCAACTGACGAAGTTGGCTAGTTAATAGCGTCTTTTCCTGCTCGGATTGAATGCGTTTTGACTTCTCGAGCTCTTGTTGTGCAAGTAACTTCTGTTCATGAGTATAGAAGTAGTAAAAACAGGTAACGGTAAACACAAAACCAAGTGCAATAACTGGCTTCATGTGGTTCCAATCGTCAAAATGATCGTAACTGCGCAGCCAATAATAGGCATTGATCGAGCCAAACACCATTGCACCCAACACAGAAAAGATGTTGGTCAAACGCCTTGGCATTGTTGGATTAAAAAAGCAGATCACGACCGAGCAAAGCACGGAACTGTAGCCATAGCCTAAGCTAATGACCAAATGTTCTAGATAGGGATCCGGCCAAATACTCTGAGTAACAAACGCGATGACAATACAAAACAGCGTCGTGTAGGCTAAACTTTTCGTCGTCGTTTTCCATGTTGGGGCGTATTCACTCATCAAAACTTTCCTCTTAGATTAAGAAAAATCATACGCTTATCAGGTAAGTTTGCATATAGCGACTGTTTGCTTCCCGTCATAAAACGCGCCGCAAGTTCTGCTAGGAAGGACACTTTGCCACTGTCGTGCAGTGTGTACTTGAGCCACTGCGTCGCTATCACGCCGTTGTCCTCAGGTGCGTACAGTAGGTCAATCGTCGGTGAAAAGTCATTGAGCCACAGCATATTTTGCGACCACGACCACTGACTCCAACTACTCGAATCCAGCGACCAGTGAAACATCAAATTGTGTTGGACGAGGTTGGCGTGGGTTAGGCCATTAGCATAGCTAGCTGCCATTGGCGCTGTGCCCGGGTTTGAAGATAATTTAGTGCGTTGTTGAAACGCAAAATCCCACTGTTGCTTACTCCAACTGCGGTTGTCATACCAATACTCGACAATAATGTTGTTGCCCATCGCATTGGCCCAGTTTAGTCCGAGTAGCGCCTGAAAGCCCGATGTGGCACTGGTTAACTCGGTCGGCGCCGCTGATGACTGGACAAAGGTTAAGTATCGGCGCTGATAGACAGCGGAAGCGTGCCACGCCCAAGCTGAGTCAACTACCGTGACTAGTGAACCGCCAAGTAAACCATGGCGCACATCATCATAGTAAGCGATGCCTTGCCATTCATTGTCGCCTTGCATCCAATATCGGCGCAAGCCGACCCCTTGCTGCTGCGCTGCCTGCTCGAGGGTGGTCGCGCTTTGTTGGCTCCAACTCGAATCAGTGTAAACTAGGCCCCACTCACCAGCCGAGTCAAAGTAAGACGCCATCGCGCTGCCTACGCCCTCTTCCACTTGAATTCCGACCGGATTGCGACGATAAGGTTTAAATAAGTCTAACGGTCGGTAACCATAACCGACTCCCCAATCCAACCTCACCTTGCCGAGCGTCAGGTCAATCGGCATATCGCCGACTTGCTGACTCGACTGCCAAAACAGCTCCTGAACAATCAGTTCAGCATCGAACGATTGACTGGAATCAGAGCTATAGATTCGATTGCCCTTAGCGGCGAACAACCCCGTCAGATCATAGCCTTGTACTTCAACATCGAGGAGGGCGTCAACTTGCTCAGTACTTGAGCGAGCCTTGGGCCCAAGCAACTGCGAATCGCGATGAGCCTGCGCTTGAGAACTTATCGTGTAGTCCCAATCAAAGCTCAGTTCGGCATGAGAAAAGCAACTCACCAGCAAGGCCAATAATCCCAAAGCACGCCAACTCATTTATAACTCCGAAAGTGCATTTCGCACTAAGTAAGCGGGGTTGTAGTATTTGTCATCGAGGGCTTGTGGCGTGATCGCCTGATACTCAATCACGGTTTTTTTCGCCGGTTGGATCTGATCTAACAAGGTCATTTCGGTCACGCGGGCTTGTCCGTCTCGCTCGCCGCGGGTAAACCAAGCCTGTTTGGCGAGTTTACCAGAGCGCAAATAGAGATCGGCTTTGATCGGAAAGTCATCCTTGGCGTCCAACCATAAATCTATCGCTTCGTAACTTGCACCCGATGTATTCGCACTCAAACGCAGTCGGTTGGTGTTTACCGATTGCAAGTCAGACTCAATGGTCTCGTTCGATACCCAGCTTGCTTGATAATCCTCGCTCCAAGTTAACGTAGAGATATCGCCCACTGAGGCCTCGCCGAGCAATTTCTGCATCGGCGTAATCCGTATCGGACGACGACTCTTCGGCATTACTAACCAATAGTTGTCGCCCAACATGAGCATCTTCTGCCCGGCCTCCACTGGCGATTTGAAGATCACCAAAGATTCGCGATTCTCACGGGTATAAACGTTGTATTGGCGTGTTTTGTCGAGTTGATCGTTCTCAAACAAACGAACTAAAGAGACTACCTTGGCAGACTGGCTATCTAGACGAAATTGATCGGCATTTTTGACCATAGTGGTGACATCTTGCGCCGCGACGATTGAGGTCATTGCCATATAAGAAATCAGTACCGCAAACAGTTTGTTAAACATAGATCAGTGCCTCCGTGATGGGTTTCTTCACTCCTTTTGATGCCGATAGCCAAGCCGCAACGACACAAATCGCCATCACGCCCAGCGTGGTGACTAATAGGAGTTCGGGAGAGAAGTAAATATTGAGCGGGTACCCCTCGGTTCTTCCAGGCGGTGGTGGCATTTCAATCTCAACCACCATTAACAGCAAGCTGGTCGCTAAGCTAAGCAGACCGCCCAACGCCGCCCCAATCAACGCCAGCAACGCAGATTCACGCACAAAACTGGCAACGATTTCACTAGGATAGGTTCCCAGCGCCGACAAGGTGCCGATTTCCCGGGTTCGTTCAGTCACCGACATGGTCATAGTATTAAACAGCGCAACAAACACCACCAAAGCCATCACCGCGCCCATTATGCCAAAAATTCGATCGTATAAGTCTTTGACCTTATTGTAGAAAAAGGCTCTTTCCTGCCATGGCGTCACCTCAACATCTTGTGCCAATGTCAGTTGGTTCAACTGCGCTTCTACCCAGCGCTGCATGCGCTCCGTTTGTTCGGTATCAAATAGAAATACCGACAGGGTGCTGACTTTATTACTCGACAGCAGTTGCTGCGCCGAATCGATATGCAGATACAACTGACGTTTGTCGAGCTCTGGGACGCCAGTCGAATAGATGCCGCGAACTTTGTAGTCATAAGCGTTCAGTGCGCCGTCGCTTGTTGTTGCGAGTAAGGTCACCCAATCGCCTGGCTGCACATTGAGATTTCGCGCCAGATCAACGCCTAACACCACTTCTGGCTCCGCTGGGTCGTAACGCGAAGAGTGGATGCTGGATAGCGTCTTTCCTTGGCGAACATCAAGAAACGGCCCTTTCATATCAAATTCGCGCTCATTGACCCCAATACCGACGAAAATCGTTGATTTATTGCCATTTGAAACCAGCCCGGTGAAATCAATTCTCGGCTGAACCCCTCGCACCGCCTCATTGGCGAGCAACTGCTTAACGATGGCTGGGGCATCTGCCAATCCATTGGCCAGTGGCATCTCCTCATCTTGCTCAAAAAAGCCTGGCTGGCTAATGGTTAAATGGCCAGTATCACGCGCCGTTGATTCTTTGAGCGATTGGTAGGTATAGAGACCGAAACCACCAGCGGAGGTAAGCGCAAATATCGCGATGGCGATAATCAATATCGACAGCAAACTGCGGCGGCGATTTCGATGCAGATTTAAGTACGCGACACGTATTGTCAGCGGAATCAACTTGCCCATTTCACTGCCTCCTGATTGATTTGACCATCGCACAGTTCGACCGAGCGGTCACATTGCAGCGCCATGCGCGGATCGTGGGTGGCAACAATAAACGTGGTGTTTAATTGATGCCCTAGCTGCTTCATCATATCGATAACAATCGACGCGGTATGGCTGTCGAGACTCGCCGTCGGCTCATCAGCAATCACTAATTGCGGCTTGTGTACTAGCGCTCTTGCAATAGCAACTCGCTGCTGTTGGCCACCGGATAGATTGTCAGGTCGGTGAAACGCCAAGTCAGCCAAGCCGACATTATCAAGGATATCGAGCGCCATGCGCTTTTGATCCGCCAGCGAATAACCGTTTAACATCAACGGATAAGCGACATTCTCCCAGGCTGTCATCACAGGAATCAGGTTAAATCTCTGAAAAACAAACCCAAGTTGATGACGGCGCATTTTGGCCGCCTGCAAAGCCTGTTTTGGATATGCCTGACCGGCTAAACTGATGCTGCCTTGATACTCCATATCAAGCAGACCTAAGATGTTGAGCAACGTACTCTTGCCTGAGCCAGAAGGACCACACAAAGCGACCATCTCCCCTTTCTCAATCGCGCCGCCCACTTCAGTGAGGGCATTAACCCTTTGCTCACCTAAGCGATAGGTCTTACTGATGTGATTAAATTCGATCATAACGGACTCCTAAGCCGCATCGCGCAACAAGGCTTGCGCTTGAGCAACGACCGTATGCTGTGGATACAAGCGCTGTAGATGCTCGACCCAAGCTTCGCCTTGCGCCTTATCTCCCGCCTTAAGCGCCGCTTTAACTGCGTAGAGATAGACCCATGAGGTGGCTTCAATCGGTTGCTGGGTAAAACTTGGCTCATGGAGTAGATCAAGGAATAGGTCATACCCGCGCTCAAAATGATTGAACATGTCTGGCAGAGAAGTAAAAGTAGAGGCGGCAATCGAACGAGCTAACAGTGACTCTGGCAACCCTTGAATTCTCGCTTGCTTCTCCAGTGCAATCGGTTGAGAGGCAAGGAGATCCAACCCTTTGCTAATGGTGGCCAACCCTTGTTCAGTGTATTTCATTTTGTTCCAAGGCATCCAAGCATCACGACCCATTAACGTTTGGGTGCTGCCTAGATAAACCAGACTGAGGGCGTCTGTGCCTTGCGCTTCAATTTGCGCTGTTAACTGTTGATAGACTTGGGTGACTTTGTCTGCATCGCCTTGTGCCGCGAGATTATAGTCGGCGATCAACGCCTCACTAGGGGCTGCGAAGAGTGGACCTGCGCTAAGTGCAGAGAGACAAATCAGTGAAGCTAACCATGGCTTTTTCATCATGTAATTCCCTTGCTTGATTGAACAAGCAAAGATTACTTAAAGCAAAATTCCTGCGCTGAAGTTTGCGACCAAAGGTCGTTATCTGGCGTCAATGGTCAATTTCGAGCGTGAATGGTTAAGGGATATCCATCTCACTCCGACACTGGTGGCAATTATTCACTATGCTGGGTAAAGTAGCGCTAAATTTATCGCTCTGAATAATATTGATTCGAGCAAACGCCACTGTTAGAGAGAAATTATGATTAATGACGATAGAATCATTGCCGATTTACAAGAACTCGAAGCCTTTCTTGTCGCGGTTGAAAGCGGCGCATTAGGCCTCAATAACGCCGCAGGGGTAGTACTCGCGACCAGCAACTCCGACGGGCGCCGATTTGTCGCCGTACTGGACGACAATAATCAGCTGATACTCGGTCGCTGGGTGACCGAAGAGGTGTTTCAGACCGGTCAAGATCTTGTTCGCCATGGTCCAAAACGTAAACACTAATCAGCCTTGTACTAACCCCGCCTCAGCGAGGCTTCTGACCTCGCTGAAAATACTTCGAATACGAATTTTTAAACCATAAGCAAAACCCCCTCTTCACAACCCATCCAGCGAGTTTTCAGTTGCAGGTGCAACTCATTTGCCGCCCCTTTTTAAGAACACAAAAAGCAAATAAAATCAGCACCTTAAGGTACAATCATGGTTCCTGTCATACCTTGCATATGCCGTCACATAGATATCCATGCCTTGATCTATTCTTGAAATTTAATTAGAGTTCTAAACAATATTTAAGATAATCACTCTCTAAAAAAGGAAAAAACATGGATCCCATACTGGAAGTTAAGGGACTGTATAAGGTGTTTGGAGACGACACTGACCGCGCTTTTGAGATGATAGAAAAAGGCGCTGACAAAGACGCCGTTTTTGAAAAAACCGGACTCACCATAGGTGTTAATGATGTCTCTCTAAGCATCAATGAAGGTGAGATATTCGTCATCATGGGCCTTTCTGGCTCAGGAAAATCCACTCTTGTTCGCCTACTCAATCGCCTCATCGAGCCCACCAAAGGTAACGTGTTTCTTAAGGGCAAAGATATCGCCCACATCACTGACCAAGAGCTACGAGAAGTTCGCCGCAACAACATCTCTATGGTGTTTCAAAATTTCGCGCTGATGCCGCATATGACAGTGATTGAAAATGCCTCATTTGGGCTTGAGCTTGCAGGCATCGACCCGGACGCCCGTCGCAAAGCTGCCTTTGACGCGCTCGAACGAGTCGGCTTAGAGGCATATTGCGACTCCTTTCCTGACGAGCTTTCGGGTGGTATGAAACAGCGGGTTGGTCTGGCTCGAGCGCTGGCTTGTGACCCAGATATTTTGCTAATGGACGAAGCCTTTTCGGCACTGGATCCATTGATCCGCACTGAAATGCAAGACGAGCTGATTCGGCTGCAAAACGATGATAAGCGAACCATTGTGTTTATCTCACACGATCTTGATGAGGCGATGCGCATTGGCGATCGAATTGCCATTATGCAAAACGGCGCCGTTGTCCAAGTTGGCACACCAGATGAAATCTTGCACAAACCCGCCAACGACTATGTGGCCGCTTTCTTCCGAGGCGTCAACGTCGCCAGTGTTTTGACCGCGAAAGATATTGCACGCAAGAAACCTGCCGCAGTCTTCAAGAAGTCTGAGCACGACGGTCCTGCCTCTGCGATGCAGATCCTTATGGATAACGACCGCGAATATGGCATCGTCATTGATCGCAGCAGCCGTTATTCCGGTATCGTTTCTGTCGATTCTCTGCGTGCCGCTCACAAAGAAAATCGCTCCTTAACCAGTGCTTTACTCGCAGATGGCATCACCTTAGAGCCCGATCAGCCCATCAACGATATTTTAGGCGCCGTGGCCAACGTTCCCTACTCGGTCCCTGTGGTCGATCAACAGGGTAATTACTTTGGTGTCGTCACCAAATCTCGATTACTGCAAACCTTAGATAAGGAATAGCACTATGTCATCAGAGCAAACCAATAGCGATCCGTGGTCTCAGACCACCACACAACAAACTGATCCCTGGGGCCAAACGACTGACAGCAGTGCTTCGGCTAACGATTGGCTGACCAGTGAGTCTGTCGAGCAAGCGCCATTCGATATCATGAACCCTTTCCAAGATGCAGTGTTACCGCTGGATACTTGGGTAGAATCAGGGCTTAACTGGTTAGTCGAACATGGGCGTCCTGTGTTTCAGGCGATTCGTGTTCCAATCGATTTTATTCTCACCTCGTTCGAGACGGCGCTAGTCTCGACTCCAGCTCCTTTGATGCTGGTATTACTATTCTTATTGGCTTGGCAGTTCTCTAGTTTACGCCTTGGCGTTGCTACCGTGCTGTCACTGACCTTCATTGGTCTCATTGGTGCTTGGTCACAAGCAATGACCACCTTAGCACTGGTGATGACATCGGTATTTTTCTGCTTGCTGATTGGACTACCGCTTGGTATCTGGCTTGCTCGCAGCAATACCGCCGCAAAATTTGTTCGGCCAATCTTAGATGCGATGCAGACGACACCGGCATTTGTCTATTTGGTCCCCATTGTGATGCTGTTTGGTATCGGTAACGTCCCTGGTGTCGTGGTCACCATTATCTTCGCCTTACCGCCTGTGGTTCGTTTGACGATCTTGGGCATTCAGCAAGTGCCAGAAGAGCTGATTGAAGCAGGCCATTCGTTTGGCGCAAGCAGTAAACAGATGTTGTACCGCATTCAGCTTCCACTTGCGCTGCCAACCATTATGGCTGGGGTAAACCAAACCCTGATGCTGTCACTCTCTATGGTAGTGATTGCCTCGATGATCGCCGTCGGCGGCTTAGGGCAAATGGTGTTGCGTGGTATCGGACGTCTAGATATGGGGCTCGCCGCGGTCGGCGGTTTGGGTATCGTTATCCTTGCCATACTGCTTGATCGCATTACCCAAGAGCTCGGAGCCAATGCAGGTAACACCAAACTGCGTTGGTATCAAACAGGCCCTATTTCTCTTATCACCAAACAATTTGCTAAGCAGAACAAACCTCAAGTAACTCTTAAGGAGAACCTTAAATGAACAACTCATGGAAGAAATCACTGACATTAAGTGCCCTTTCAACCCTCGCCCTTTCCGCAAGCGTATCTGCATCTAAGCTTCCTGGTGAAGGTGTTACGGTGCAACCGGTTCAGTCCACTGTGGCTGAAGAGACATTCCAGACTCTGATCGTGAATCGCGCTCTTGAAGAGCTTGGCTATGAGGTTCAACCTACGAAAGAGGTCGACTACAACGTCGGCTATACTTCGATTGCCAAAGGGGATGCCACGTTCCTTGCGGTTGGTTGGTTCCCGCTTCATGCCGATAAGTACACCATGGCAGGCGGCGATGATAAATTTTTCCGCCAAGGTCAGTATATCTCAGGTGCCGCACAAGGTTATTTGATCGATAAGAAAACCGCTGAGAAGTATGGCATCACTAATATCGGTCAGCTTAAAGATCCTAAACTGGCGAAACTGTTCGACGCCAATGATGATGGCAAAGCGGATCTGACGGGTTGTAACCCAGGCTGGGGTTGTGAATTAGTGATTGAAGAACAGCTCGACGCATACCAACTGCGCGACACAGTCAGCCATAACCAAGGTAACTACGCTGCGATCATCGCCGATACGATTTCTCGCTACAACAAAGGCGAGTCTATCTTGTATTACACTTGGACTCCGTACTGGGTAAGTGGCGTACTGGTTCCGGGTGAGGACGTGGTTTGGCTAGAGGTGCCATTCTCTGCGCTACCGGGCGAACGTAAAAACGTTGATACCACGTTGTCTAACGGCAAAAACTACGGTTTCGAAATGAACTCGATGCGCATTGTGGCTAACAAAGAGTTTGCTGAGAACAACCCTGCAGCGGCCAAGCTGTTTGAAATCATTAAAGTCAACATCAATGACGTCAGTGCACAAAATATGATGATGAGCGAAGGCAAAAATAGCTCAGCCGATATTGAAGCGCATGTTAACGGTTGGATCAAAGCCAACCAAGATCTGTTTGACTCTTGGGTTGAACAAGCCAAGCAAACCGCGCTTTAGTTTCGAGACCATTCGGCAATAAACAACAAGGGAGCCTGCACGGCTCCCTTTTCACGTCTAGATGTACAGTGATTAACGCTGCGGCGGCGTGCCCTCGGCGTTAGAAAGCACCGCATCCATTTGCACCTTCGCACCCAAAGCAATTTGGCTTACACCAATCACAGTGCGCGCTGGAAGTTCATGGTTAAAGAACTCAGGATACACTTGCTCCACTGCCGCAAGATCGGCCATATCAACCAACTGGATATTTACTTTAACAATGTCATCCATCTTATGGCCGATACTTTCGATGATGGCTTTAATATTGCTCAAACACTGCGTCGCTTGCTCTGCCACGCCGCCCTCAACGACTTGATCGCTATTGGCCACTCTCGGTAGCTGACCGGTCAGGTGATTGTAGTGAGAGAAGGCCACGGTTTGGGTCGACAGTGGACAAACTGGCGCTTGGTCGGTGTTGTTGGCGCGAATCACAATGCCATGGCGATCTTCCACTTCTTGCGGCGGTGTGCCATCTCCGTGTGAGATAGAGACATCGATTTGCACTAGCGCACCCATTGGCAGACGTGACACCTGAATCACAGAGCGCGCAGGCATGTATCCTACAGTGCGAGCAATTGACGAGTCAGGGAAGAAAGTGGTGTAGACCTCATTAACCGCGTCCATGTGGGCCAAATCGGTCACATAGACATTGGCTTTCACAATATCGTCAAACGGCACATCGATACTTTCCATGATCTGTTTGATGTTACGCAGACACTGCGCTGTTTGCGCCTTAATGCCCCCATCTACCACTGCGCCTTTTTCTGGGCAAACCGGTAGTTGGGCGCCAATGTTATTGTAGTGAGAAAACGCGACCGTTTGAGTCGCCAGTTCGCTAATAGGCGCTCGCTCGGTGTTTCGTGACAGCTTCACAAGTTCACAGGGCGCCTGAGGGTAAGTGCCCTCGCCGTTAGAGATCAGTGCATCCATCTGCACCAACGCATCACCGTGTGGTAGCGCCGCAACCTCAATCACAGTGCGAGTGGGTAACAAGTTATCAAAGAAACTGGCATAGACCTCGTCAACCTGTGCTAAATGGTCAAGGTTTTTAAGAAAAATCGTCACCTTGACCACATCATCCATCACATGGTCAATACTTTCGACGATCGCTTTGATATTGGTTAAACATTGTCTTGCTTGATCCTGAATGTCGCCCACCACAAGCGCCCCGGTTTTCGGGTCGATGGGCAGTTGCGCCGAAAAGTTATTGTAGTGAGAAAATGCGACTGTTTGCGTTGATTGTGCGCAGATAGGCGCCAGCTCTGTGTTTCTCGATACTTTGATGATTTCGCCAGTCATTGTAATAGTTATCCTTTTGTTTCTCTGTAAGACGCCAGACGCGCTAACACGCCGGATAGGTCTTGGTCGGGTTATTGGATGAGTGGCGAGATAGTAAGAGATAGCTTAGATAACGAGTGTGACAGAGCTCTAATTCGCTCCGTTACCACTTGTGATAAAAGTAAGGATATTTAGTCAGTTAGCGACTAATTATCTGCCTTAACCAAGCAGCAAGTCGCACCGAAAATCGTTCACTCTCATATTCATCCAAGCCGAGTGAATTTAATGTCGCGGCAACAAGCAGTAAATCCAGATGCTTTTGTCGAGATTTGATAATGCGCTCACAGTAACGAGCCGATTACGAAGCTAACAACTCAAACTACGTGCTTGTTAAACCCAGATAGCTGCATAAAGTCGCGGGCGATAACAGCTTTGCAACCGGGAAAACACAAGCGACAAACCAAATTAAACACAATGCAACACACCGGATTGAGTCATCGACCACTAATGGATCAGAAAATCGGAAAAAGACCGAACAAACAACGCGCTAGAGGGCTTATCGTCACGACAAAATGATTTCGTGGAAGTTTTGCTAACCTCATGCTCAGTTGTGGCTAGAATGGCGCAACTTTTCTATTCGGATAGCCTCGATGAGTCTACTTGAAAACCTTTCCGTGATTATGGCGCTGATCTTAATCAGTTGCTTTTTTTCGATGTCAGAAATCTCTTTAGCCGCTGCGAGAAAGATTCGTTTGCGTCAACTTGCAGACGATGGCGATCACCGAGCCACTTTAGTACTTGGCCTACAAACCCACCCAGGCAACTTCTTTACCGTGGTGCAAATCGGTCTCAACGCCGTAGCTATCATGGGCGGTATTGTCGGGGAGTCTGCATTTACCCCTTATATTGCGGCCATACTGAGCCACTGGCTACCAGCCACGTGGATTGCACAGACGAGCTTCGTGCTCTCTTTTACCTTAGTCACCAGCTTGTTTATTCTGTTTGCAGACCTGATGCCGAAACGTATTGCGATGGCAATGCCAGAAACCGTTGCTTTAACTCTGGTTAAGCCGCTATTGGTGTGCATTTTGGTTCTCAAGCCGATCGTACTGGTCTTTAACGGCTTGGCGACACTGATTTTCCGCCTATTGCGCGTTCCAGCAGAGCGAAATGATGACATTACCAGTGATGATATCTACGCGGTGATGGATGCCGGCGCAGAAGCTGGCGTTCTCGATTCCAACGAGCAGCAAATGATGGAAAGCGTGTTTCAAATGCAATCCATCCCTGTGACTTCCGCGATGACGCCACGTGAAGACATCGCCTTTCTTTCACTTAGCGACGATGAAACCATGCTCAAACGTAAAATCGCCGACAACCCGCATCACAAGTTTCTCGTGTGCGATGGACAACTCGATGCGATAAAAGGCTATGTCAATTCAACCGAGCTCTTGATCCGGTTAATCAATGAACAGACGCTGGATCTAAAAAGCAGCAGTGTGGTGCAAACTTGCCCGATCATCCCGGACACTTTGAGCTTATCCGAAGCCTTGGACTACTTTAAAACCCAGCGAGTCGACTTCGCAGTGGTGATGAACGAATATGCGCTCGTGCTTGGCGTTGTCACATTTAATGATTTACAAAGCGCCGTGATGGGTAGTTGGGTGTTGGCTGAAGGTGAAGAGCAAATTGTCGCCCGTGATGAACACTCTTGGTTGGTCGATGGCGTCACACCGATCACCGATGTGATGCGAACGCTTCAAATAGACGAGTTACCGCACTCACAAAACTACGAAACCATAGCCGGTTTTATGATGTTTATGTTGAAAAAAATCCCGCGTCGCACTGACTCGGTCACCTTTTCTGGCTACAAATTTGAGGTGGTTGACATCGATGACTACAAGGTGGACCAATTACTGGTTACTCGAGTAGAGCATGGAAATGACGATAAATAACAAGTCATAGAACTTGACCTAAAAACAAAACCTCTCAGGTGCTTTGAATGTCGTTTTATCAATGACATTCATCGGTTTGTCCAAACATCGAGTAGAAATCTTATAAGCGAGGTCAGTAGGGCCTCGCTTTTAATGATTTACAGGTCTAATTTCGGTTGAATGAAGTCGATGAAGGCCGAAATTCTCATGGCAACAGTAGAGGACTTGTAGTAGACCGCATTGATTTGCTCTCGGTTGGAGGGGCTGATCTTTTCGCTTTCAAGCAACGCAATTAATCTGCCCTCAGCTATGTCTTTCTTCACCATAAACCCGGATAAACAGGCTATCCCATTGCCCATCAGTGCGAGTTGTCGCACCGTCTCGCCATTACTTGAGACCAGCGTTGGTGTCAGGCGTTCAAATCCCCTGAGAGGCCACTCGTTGAGTGTCTTTGGCATTGAAAATCCGATCGTATCGTGATGAGCGAGATCACTGCTTTTATTTGGAAAGCCACGCTTTGCGAGATAGTCAGGTGAAGCCACAATGTATAGCAAGCTTCTGCCGAGCGGCCTTGCATGCAAGGTTGAATCATTTAATGTGCCAATTCGAATTGCGATATCGGTCTTCTTCTCTAGCAAATCGACATAACCTTCATTGGAGGTTAACTCCAACTCAATATCCGGATACGCTTGATTAAACGGCTGCACGAGCGGGACGAGCTGATGAAACACAAATGGACTAGCGGCATCTACGCGCAAACGCCCTTTAGGTAGTTCGCCGCGAGAGATAATGTCATCTTCGGCTTGCTGTAGCTGCATCAAGCCAATTCGAACCGACTCAACAAATTGTCGGCCCTCATCGGTCAGTTCGATTCGTCGCGTGGTGCGGTTTAATATCGTCACCCCAAGCTGGCTTTCCACCTTGCTCACTGCCCGTGACACTCGCGCCACCTGTAGATCTAAGTTCTCTGCCGCGGCCGTAAAACCGCCACAATCGACCACAGCCAGTAGAATTTCTAGATCATCCGATTTCGTCCGCATTTTCACCTACCGCTTACTTCACTGCCCGCCTCAATTATTGCATTTATAACAAATATCATTTGTTAAATAACCTATTTTTTGCAACAGAATTTACACGCAAAATCCCCGCATCAACTCACAGCGGCGCGACTATTTAACCAACACATTCGCCGCTGTGGACTAGAACCTAACAAAAGAGAGTACATGATATGCCACTAGCACTTCTCGCATTGACGCTCAGCGCCTTTGCTATTGGAACCACAGAGTTTGTGATCGTGGGATTGATCCCGACCATGGCTTCGGACCTAAACGTCTCACTACCATCAGCTGGATTATTGGTGAGCCTGTACGCCCTTGGTGTTGCCGTCGGCGCACCTGTGTTAACCGCACTAACAGGAAAATGGAACCGTAAACACGTTCTCATTACGGTTATGTCGCTATTTGTGGTAGGTAACTTACTGGCATGGCAAGCACCAGGTTACAACACCCTTGTTGTTGCTCGAATTCTGACTGGTTTGGCCCATGGTGTGTTTTTCTCTATCGGCTCGACCATTGCCACTGGCCTGGTTACCAAAGAGAAAGCCGCAAGCGCAATTGCGATTATGTTCACTGGATTAACCGTGGCACTCGTCACCGGCGTGCCGCTTGGCACTTATATCGGCCAAACCTTTGGCTGGCAATCAACGTTTCTCGTTGTTGCTTTGTTGGGGCTCATTGCGTTGATTGGCAGCGCCTTCTTAGTGCCAAGCAACCTAAAACAACCCGCCGCGGCTAAGCTTTCATCGCAGCTAAAAGTGCTCACTCAACCTAGATTACTGTTAGTTTATGCAATCACTGCGCTCGGCTACGGCGGTACCTTTACTGCGTTCACTTTCCTCGCACCCATTTTGCAACAAGAGACTGGATTTAACGCCAATGCTATCAGCCTAATCATGCTGGTATATGGTGTCTCTGTAGCCATTGGTAATATTTGGGGCGGAAAGATGGCTGATACGATGGGGCCGATAAAAGCGCTAACGATTATTTTTGCCGGACTTGCTACCATTTTGGTTGTGTTTAACTTTACAGCGGTTAACCCCATCGCAGCGGTGTTGACCATCTTGGTTTGGGGCGCTTTTGCATTCGGCAACGTGCCTGGATTGCAAGTCTACGTGGTCAATCTCGCTGAAAAGTTCACCCCCGATGCGGTAGACGTCGCCTCTGGTCTAAATATTGCGGCGTTTAACGTGGGTATTGCTCTCGGATCTTGGGGCGGCGGTATGATTGTGTCGCAAATGGGCTTGATGCATACCCCATGGATAGGCGCCTTGATCGTAATTGTGGCGCTTGTACTGACAAGAATAAGTGGACGCCTTGATACACGTAGCGAAAAGCAATGTATCGACCTTAATACTCACCAATATCAATCATAATCACTGAGGTGCTCGATACCGCTATCGAGCACCTAAAACCTATCTGATCATTGATAAGCGCTTATCCTCTGTTCTATTGTAGATTCGCAAGGCAAAAAACTTTTTTCGTTGATGTCGAAAATGGCAAAGCAAAAACGTCCTTGACTATGAAACCACAAAACAGAAGGAAACTGACCATGAAATACATGCTTTTGCTTTACGCTGCACCGGATCAAGAGCCAGCATTTGGTACCCCCGAATTCGACCAGATGATGAAGGATTTTGCCGCGACCACAGAGACTTTCGAAAAAGATGGCGTACTGGTTGGCGGTGAAGGGTTGCAGACCATTGAAACGGCCACTTCGCTTCGGGTTAGATCCGGGAAGGTGGAAACGATGGACGGCCCCTTTGCGGAAACTCGTGAACACTTGGGCGGATACTACATCGTTGATGTTCCCGATTTGGATGCTGCATTGCGTTGCGCAGAAATCATTCCAATAGCTAAGTTTGGTACCATTGAAGTTCGTCCATTGTTGGATTACGACCAAGCAGGTTAACCGATGAATAACGCCTCTTCAAAAGCCATCGCTGTCAGTCATGCGATTAATGATGTGTTAAACAAAGACAGAGGGCGGCTTTTGGCTGGGCTTATTTCTCGACTTGACGACTTTCAATTGGCCGAGGATGCATTGCAGGAGGCCTCGATCGCAGCGTTTAAGCACTGGACGCGATCCGGCCTACCTCACAATCCCACTGCTTGGCTGTTGAGAGTCGGTCTAAACAAGGGCATCGACCATTTTCGCACAGCAAAACGAGAGCAACGTAAAGCCGAGGAACTGGTCGATTTTCTCGCCTTTGATGAGTCATATCACCAAGACGACACCATTCCAGATGAACGTTTACGCCTTATCTTTAGCTGTTGTCACCCTGCCTTGGAAGAAAAGTCGCGTATCGCCTTAACCCTTCGCACCGTCTGCAATTTAACCACCAAGGAAATTGCCGCCGCCTTCTTGGATAACGAACAAACAATGGGACAACGATTGTATCGCGCCAGAGTAAAGCTAAAAGCGAAAGGGGTGAGTTTCTCTGTACCCAATGAAGAGAGGTGGCATGACAGACTGGACACCGTATTAACCACGATTTATTTGATATTTACCACAGGTTACCTGATGGAAACGGACTGCCCGCGTTCGTTATGCCAAGAGGGCATCTTTTTGGCCAGACTGCTCAATCAGCTTCGCCCGAATGATCCTGAAATCGAAGCGGCACTGGCTTTGATGCTACTGACCAATGCCAGAAGCTCTGCTCGCATCAGTGCCGATGGCGCTATGGTACCAATCGAAGCACAAAACACGACACTTTGGGATCAAACAACAATCGATGAAGCTCACGACTTGCTTGCTAATGCCATAGAGAAAAGACAACCCGGCCCATTCCAGATCAAAGCTGCGATTGCGGATTGTCATATGCAAAAGCCCAGCCCGGATTGGCATCAGATGTGTTTGCTCTATCAATCTCTGTGGCAGTTCGAACCAACTCCAGTTGTCGCTTTAAACTGGGCGGCAGTCGTTGCAGAGGCTGGTCACCCAGATCTTGCTCTCAACAAGTTGGACGAGCTAAAGCCCGAGCTGGAAGATTATCAACCTTGGTACGCAGCGCGAGCGCATGTTCTGAGGAAATTAGGACAGAATTCTCAAGCCATCACGTTTTATAAACTGGCGATTGAGAAGGCACAAAGTGAGGCGACACGAAAATTTCTACAGCTCACCCTGCGTGAACTGACTTAATAGTTCAGTCGTGGTTGGAATGAAACTGACCGAACACAAATTGGGAGAGTTTCTGCTCTCATAGCAGACTAGTCATCTCTTTCCGCTTGCTGTTTTAGCAGTGCTTTCATCTCCCGAAGCTCTGCTTTGAGAGTATCCACCTCTTCTAGAATCTGAACTTCCATCTTTCGCTCGTCAGAAGCGTCCATAATCCATGAGGCTAAAACCGCGGTAAAACTACCAAACATACCAACACCGGTTGTAATTAATATTATGGCAACGATGCGACCTTCCAATGTGACCGGGAAAAAGTCACCGTAGCCAACCGTAGTGATAGTGACGAACGTCCACCAAAACGCATCACCGGCGGTATGGATGTTGGCCCCCGGCATATCCTTCTCGAGATAAAGGATGTAAATCGAACCAAACAGCATCATCATTAGCGAAGTCACCACCATGAAATGCAGTGACGTCGAAGCCTTGTTTTCATTGATTGCATGAGAAATCATAGAGATAGACTTGATCGCACGCACCAAACGAAAAACGCGAATTAAACGTGCAAACTGATTCATCTCCATCAATGGAATGCAAGAAATCAGATCAAGCCAACCCCACTTCATATACTCAAGCTTGGACGGCGCCGCTCGGTACTGCTGAACAAAATCAATAAAGAAAATCGCACAAATAAATGTATCAACATAGATAAGAATTTGCAGGACGTCAGGTGGCAGGTTAAAGACAAGTTCAATTGCAAGGGAAGCAACAACAAATACAGATAGAACCAATACTGCTAGTTGAAAGCTGGTAATGTGTTCCGGTACTTTGGGGCGATACATAGTAGCAATCCATTGAAACATTTAGCCGAACTACCTTGAAGACGAAAACGCTCAATCGAGTGCTTGGTTCGCCTCTCGAGTCAGAGTCTTAAATGCGGTTCTCACCGGGATCAGGATCTGAGAGAACAAGGCCGCTCCCCATAGAAGGTTAGCCACGATTGAAGGAACAAATGGCACGATAACCAAGGTCACGAAGCAAAGCGTGATGCCAAAGTAGCGAACGTTCGCAGTAGCAAATCGGTGGGCGGTACGAAGCTCGATAACATTTTGAATCTTAAGTAAGCAATACAGGTAAGTTGCTAAGCCCAAACAGCCTATCAATGCATATTTGAACGGGTATTGATCCATAAAACCTATTTTGACCTCTGCTGACAATGCGACGCCTATCGTGACCGCAGACAGCATCAAAAGCAGATGAGAGACCGTCCACTTAATGAATGTGTTAGGCGCGTTGTCGCGCGGCTTACCATTGCCTACAAAGTCAAAATATATCCAGCACAATACGAAAATTGATAGGCCGCCAAACGCGTAGTTAACAAATACGTCGCCAACCACATCATCAATGCCTTTTTCCGCAAGGGTGATAACAAGCTTAAAGAAGCCTTCACCTGCAACAATCAATAAAAGCAGTGCAAAGCGCTCAGCCATATGTCCAAAGCGTGGTAAGAAGCGCTTATTGTTCAGTGCACCCAATCTCGGAGCGACATACAACGCGGCTAAAACCAGCATGCCTACTGCAAAGGCCATATAACTGTATGGCGCAGACAGGAACGCGCTGATTAAAAAGATGACTGAAGCAATAGCAAAGCTTCTAGACATATGACTTGGTAGGCATCTTTCACTTTCTTCTACCGTTTTGGCCCTAAAATAGAGCAGCGAGATTATCGCTCGATTGAGCGCATAACCTAGCGCAAAGTACATCCACCCTGCGCCACCAATATGCACGATAGCGGATGACATAATCATAATGGTGACAATCTGCGCAGCCATAATGTAACGGTGTTGTACATCAGTGCTGACATAAATCGAGTTAAAAAGGCTGATGTCAAACCATGCAAACCAAATCACGATAAATAACATCGCAAATACGGCGAATCCACTAAAGCCAAGGTGATGACTTAAGTAATTTCCCAGCACGAAAATCGATACCACATGAGCCAAATCGTAAAAAAGCTCAATCCAGTGCACATGATCACTGCTGCTCTCCGCATCCAGATGATGCTTGGGTTTGCGCCATAATGGATGTTTCTTGGCTAAATCCATAAAGTTACGTCCTTTACAAAATCACTGCGCTAAGCCGCATGTTCTGTTCAGTATGGTAACCCCACCAATATTTTCAATTAGTATACTTTTGGTAACCTTTCATCACCTACCCATTCATATTCCCACTCCAATCTAAAAAATTAAAACTCGATTAAACAAACACTTAAGAACATTTCAACCGTTCTTCATGGTGGTTACTAAAAGTTAACTAATTGCACTCGAAATGTAGGTAACCATAATAAACCGCAACACAGCGAAATCACTATTCGCTCGGTAAACATCCAAATATTGAAGGGTTAATATCATGAGTAACGTTCTAATCATTAACGCACACGAACCATCTCCATTTTCTGAAGGCAAACTCAATGCGGCTTTAGTTGAAAAAGCTCGCACCCAGTTAGAATCAAAGGGCCACGAAGTTCGCGTAGTGACAATGCAAGATGACATCGTCGTTGACGAGCAACTGGCGAACTTTGAATGGGCAGATCGAGTTATCCTACAGTCACCTGTCAACTGGATGACCATCCCATGGTCTTTCAAGAAATACATGGATGAAGTATTCACAGCGGGGATGGGTGGTGCGCTCTGTGCCTTTGATGGCAGAACGCCAGAAGAACCAAAGAAAAATTATGGGACAGGCGGCACTCGTACCAATACCAAATACATGCTTTCTTTCACATTCAATGCGCCAGAAGAGTCATTTAATGATGATAGCGAATACTTATTCCAAGGTCGCGGTGTGGATGATTTGATGTTCCACATGCACGCAAACTTCCGCTTCTTTGGCATGACTGCACTGCCAACATTTGCTTGCTATGACGTAATGAAAAACGCAGACATTGAGAACGACTTTGCTCGCTTTGAAGCGCACCTAGGCGAACACTTCTAAGGAGGTAGTCATGAGCACTGAATTTACTTACTACAATGCAGAAACGGCCCCTGATGAGTCTAAAGAACTGGTCGCTCAGTCAATAAAAGGCTTCGGTATGTTACCAAACCTGCACGCCGTTCTCGCCGAAGCGCCGGCAACCTACGAAGCATACAACACAGCTTTCGACCTGTTTATGAAGAACACAACGTTCAGTCCATTGGAGCAACAAGTGGTGTTTATGACTGCAAACTTTGAAAATAACTGTCACTACTGTGTTCCTGGTCATACATGGATGATGAAGGCCGGCAAAATGCCAGATGACGTGATTGAAGCATTGCGTGAAGGCACCGCCATTCCTGATCCGAAGCTACAAGTACTGCATGATTTTACCAAGGCACTGCTTGATAACCGTGGTCATATCGGTGATGAAAAACTGCAAGCATTCTTCGACGCTGGATTTACTAAACGTCAAGCGCTGGAAGTGCTGACTGGCTTATCTGCTAAGCTTATCTCAAACTTCACTAACGCATTGGCACACACTCAGCCGGATGCGCCATTCCAGAAGTTTGCTTGGACGCATCCTAGCGAACGTTAAACTCAGTCAAAGATAGCAAACGCAAATCGAAGCACTGTTTGCCGCGTTAGCACAGTGCTTTGAGTAGGTAACTTATATGAATAATACCATTAAGCTCGACATTATTAGTGATGTTGTCTGTCCGTGGTGCATCATCGGATACAACCATTTAAAAGAGGCTATCAAACAGCTTGGCATTGAAGATCGCATCGATATTGAGTGGCAGCCTTTTGAATTGAACCCTGATATGCCTGCTGAAGGTGAAAACCTTCGAGAGCACGTTGCTCGTAAATACGGCAGTAGCGCAGAGGAAAGTAAGAACGCGCGTATTCGTATCGCCAGTATTGGTGCGGAGCATGGCTTCAAGTTTAACTACTTTGATGACATGAAAATGGTGAATACGTTTGATGCGCACGTCCTTCTTGATTACGCCAAGAGTTTGGGCAAGCAGACTGAACTAAAAATACGTTTATTTATCGCATTTTTCAGTGAGCAAAAAGACGTCTCTGACCGTGAAATGCTCAAGCAAGAGCTCATCTCAGTAGGCCTTGACCCTGAAGAAGGAATGCGCTGGCTAAATGATGCGCAGCGACGCAGCTCAATCCGTAGTACAGAGAAACAGTGGCAAAAAATGGGCGTATCGAGTGTGCCAACGGTGATTTTCAATAGAGAACATGGCGTTTCTGGCGCGCATCCCGTAGAAGGCTACAAACAGATCTTAGCTGAATTAATGGCTCAGGCAAATTAAAGCTAGGTTACTAAAAGCATACCGGTTGCAACTTGTTTCTTAGTTGCTTATCTTTTTCTAACTCGTTGTGACCTCAATCCCAGGAGCCAAGATGACATACTCACAAAAACTCAAAGCGGGTGACGCTTTTCCTACATTAGAGGCAACAAAGCTTGATGGAACCAAAGTCAAGCTAGGTCAACCTCAAGGTGATGCAACATGGCAAGCAGTATTTGTCTATCGTGGTAAACATTGCCCACTTTGCACCAAGTACCTCAATGAAATTGAGACCTATAAACAGGCCTTTAGTGAGGCGGGCGTTGATATTCTGGCTGTCTCTGGTGACTCGAAGCAACAATTGGAGCAACACCTAGAAAAGCTCGATATCAGTTTTCCAATCGCCTATGGTCTTACTGAGCAACAAATGAAGACTCTGGGGCTCTACATATCACTACCACGCTCCGAAGCTGAAACCGACCATAACTTTGCAGAGCCGGGGTTGTTTGTGGTCAATGAACACAGCAATCTGCACGTGGTTGACCTATCCAATAACCCGTTTGTCAGACCTGAGCTCGGTGCCCTGACCCGAGGTTTGGCATGGATTCGTAACCCAGAAAATCACTACCCTATCCGTGGCACACTAGACTACTGAACCTCCAGTTCGAAATGCGACAAGGCAACCGTTTAGGTTGCCTTGCTACGTTATAAAAGGGAAGCGATGAAGGTTACTCACGCTATTTAAGCGGAACATTCATTATTTGAGTTGCACATTGTTGCTTTCTGACCATTTTCTCAATTCATCGAGAATCGTTAACGCACTGCGCCCAAACTCGGTGAGTTCGTAACTGACTGCCAGCGGTTTTTCATTGAGCACACGGCGTATCACCATGTTTTCACTTTCCAGCTCTTTTAGACGCTGGTCAACCATCTTCTTGCTTGCACCTCCCAACATTCTGGAAAGATCATTGAATCTCACAGGGCCATCTTTCAGATGGTAGATGATGGAGCCCTTCCATTTGGAGCCCAAAATCCTCATGCCTTTTTCGATCGCACAAGGCTCGGTACACGCATCAACAACGCTCTTACGCCCTTTTGGGTCAACTTCAACTTTTGCTTTCATACAGCTCCGCGTCATTTTGAGAAGTAACGTAACTTATCAGCACTGACAATAAAAACGTCACTCAGAGTTATTGAATCCGCACGGCGATTTAGGTGTATGAGTGGGCACCTAATGGCGAGCGTCTTACGGTATATTTTAGTTACCTAGAGATTGAATACAATCAGTATGCTTTTAGTAACCTAGTTGATAACGAGCTTAAAAAGCGAGGCCTAAATCCGATTTAAAACAATAGCCCAGCCGGAAAAGATTAGATTGGTCATTAAACCAGGCCGTTACGTGGAGTAACGGCCTGTGAAGTGAAGTAAGAGAGGGTTAAAAGCCGCGCATTTGAATACGACGCAAAAACTCCGTCATCAGGCGGTCATAGAGAAGATCGCCGAGGAAAGCATCTTCAACATGATGGTCAATACTTGGGTTGTCATTAACTTCAATCACGTAAACTTGACCGTCGATCTCTTTCAAGTCGACACCATATAAACCATTACCAATCAAATTGGCCGCTTTGACGGCAACATCAACGACATTCTTTGGCACCTGTTTAAGGTCGAGTGTCTCAAAGCTACCCGATGAAACACGACCGCTATTATGATGTTGGTAGATCTGCCAGTGACCGCGACTCATCATGTATTTGCAGGCAAAAATCGCTTGGTGATTCAAAACACCAATACGCCAGTCAAAGTCGGTAGGCATAAACGCTTGAGCTAAAATCAGTGCACTTTTCTCAAACAGTCCCGCCGCTTCGCGCTCGAGTTCTTCTTGATTTTTGACTTTCACCACACCACGAGAAAAGGCGCCATCAGGAATCTTAAGCACCATCGGGAAGTTGAGCTCGCTCAGCAAGTCATCTTGCCAATCTGGGTCAAAGCGATTCAAAATCACGCTCGTAGGCGCAGGGACTTTGTTGTTTTTCAACAGCTCAGTCAAAAACACCTTGTTGGTGCACTTCATGATCGACTCAGAGTCATCCATCACCACCAAGCCGAGCTTTTCCGCAGTCTTCGCAAAACGGTATGTGAAGTTGCTGATGTTGGTGGTCGCACGGATAAACAAACCATCAAACTCGCCCAGACGTGAAATGTCGTCTTTGCCAATCGTCTCTAAGTTCATCCCCAAACGACCCGCAGCTCGCCTAAAGCGCTTCAATGCCGAGGCATCCGACGGCGGCATTTTCTCTTCTTCATCGACCAGCATTGCCAGATCATAGCGGTACTTTTTTACCTGCTTTGGTTTACGCCAGACCTTATCTGAGAACAGCTCAAGCGACTCGATAAAGAAGTTTTCTTCTTGTTCACGGAGTTCTTGGAACGGAAAGGCAGTCACTGATTCGATTTGCCACTGCGCTTGGTGTTTGGTCATCTTGAGTTCGATGATCGGAATCATAAACTGCTCAAAAAGATGACGGGCAAGCTTCTCTAGCCCCTTTTGTTGCGTGCGGCCAAAAAAGATCTTGCAGTCCAAAGTCGTCAAATCACTGGGTAACTTGCTGAGTTTAAGATAATTTGACGACATCAACATGGGTTGAGAAATGTCATTAATGGCTGTAACCGTCGGGATCACACGGTGACGACGGGCCTCAGCCATCAAAGAACAGTAGTAGCCACTGCTCATATAACTGTAATCACGACACAGGTTCACAACTTGAACGTTGCGTTGGCTCGTTTGCCAATCTCTGTCGAGGTATTGCGCTACGCTCACCACTTGTTCGGACGGAAAGTATTGCTGCCAATCACTGGTTTGATCGGCAACAATTAGTAGGTTTGCCATCTATCTTGTTCCTTTATATTCAAGGTATGATGAGTACCTGTTAGTTTTCGTTTTTATAAGGTATCGCATGATTTTTCGTCAATCGAAAATCACAGATCTCAGTGCGTTAAATCAGTTGGAAAAATCACTTTTCTCCAGTGATAGAATTTCACCACGGCAGATGAAAAGGTTTATCCAATCTGAACATTCTTCTTTGTTCGTAGCACAGTGCGATGAGCAGGTGGTTGGCTATGCATTAGTTTTGTTTCACCAAGGAACACAACTGTCGAGACTCTATTCTATCGCGGTGATGTCGCAGTACCGGGGACGAAATATTGCACAATCGTTGATCGAAATGTGTGAGCGCGCTGCCGTCGAAAAAGGCTTCACAACAATACGACTAGAAGTGCGAGAAGACAATATAGGCGCGATAAATTTATACAAGAAATTGGGCTATAAAACCCTCAAGCTGCTGATCCATTATTACGACGATTTATGTGATGGACTAAAGATGCAAAAACGCTTGAGTCATTATGGACCTAAGACGTTGTTAAATATGCCACTTTACGTTCAAACCACCCCCTTTACCTGTGGTGCCGCGTCACTACTTATGGCGTTCGCTCATTTCGATAAAGATCAACCTCTGACGCGCAGTGCAGAGCTGCAACTTTGGCGCGAGGCGACGACGATTTTCATGGCTTCTGGTCACGGGGGATGCAGTGGTCATGGTTTGGCACTGGCCGCTGCAAGACGAGGTTATGATGTTGAGCTGTGGAGCCAATCTCAATCCACACCGTTTATTGACAGTGTGCGAGATGAGAACAAGAAGCAAGTCATTGAAATTGTTCATCAAGACTTTTGCCAGCAACTGGCGGAGCAACAAGTCGATATTATTGATTCTCCGCCATCACTAATCCAATTAGAACGTTGGGTTGACGAAGGCGCAAGCGTACTGCTGCTTATTAGCACCTATCGCTTTAACGGCAGCAAAGAGCCGCACTGGGTTGTGTTAAGCGGCATGAGCGAGCAGTTCTTTTTTATTCATGATCCCCATGCGGAATCTGAGCTGGATGCGTTAGGTTCGGCGCACGTAACCGTCGGCAAAGCGGTCTTGTCTCAGGTCATCGGCTTTGGTAAGCAACGACATACCGCGTGTGTGGTCATTAGTCCCAAACAGTAACGATGAATAGGAGATCAGCCGTCTAGTGTTACAAAGCACGTTCTCGAGGCTGACTGTTAAGAGCGAGAGGTGAGGCGTATTGCACAACGTTTGTCTCACTCTCTGGCTCAGTTTTGGACAGAAGTCAGTCAGTGAGCTTGCTAGATTACTAGTAATTGATGGCTTACTTCAAATGTAGGAAACCTCGCCAAGCAAAACGCAAGACTTAACCCCCGCTCTTCTGGGCTACCTTGCTGATGGCTCTCCTCTAGGGCGATATAGGCCAGCTTTGTCATCACGCTTGGGGTTGCTATAGTCAGCGCTATCCATAAACGGTTCCAACTGCTTTAACATGAGTATAGATATCTCTACACTCTATACTTTGCTAAACTCCGCCCATCAACGAGTGAGGCCGCGAAAATGATGACTGACGAAGAAAGAATCGAACTGCAACAAAATAACCCTCTGCATGGACTCAAGCTAGAAACTATGTTGCAAGAGTTGGTGGATTTTTATGGTTGGGACATTCTCGATACCGCGATGCGCTTTAACTGTTTTCACACCAAACCGTCGATTGCGAGTAGCGTAAAGTATTTAAAGAAAACCGAATGGGCGAGAGAAAAGCTAGAGAATTTTTACCTGTATCGATTTAAGCGTATGCCTCGCGCGAGTGCTGAGGAATATGACTTACCGCCAAGAGCACGAACCTTTCCTCACGGTCTTGAACCTAAAGAGCCGATGCCGCTTACGGTGGATTCTATTCTTAAGTCGCAAGCTAAAGCCGCGTCTGCATTTAACAAACGCTCACCTCGTGGTGGACGCTCGCCGCGTAGATAGTTCTCTCTTAAAAAGAGCCTAACTTAACGCACGCAGTCCGGCTCTTTTTTTGCGATTCAGAGAGCGAATAACAAGCTCGCTTCGCCTTCCATAAAAGTCAAAAAATGAGGCGATTCACAACCAACGTCACCTATTGGTTACGCTTTTTCTTCTTTTTTCCTGTTCCAGCAGGCTTTGCACGCGGCTTCATGGGCGCAAAGTAAGCTTCACTTTGGTCATCTTCCACTTCAAACCCTGCGACTTGCTCACGTTCAAGCTGGAACTTATTTTTCTTTTCGATCACTTTGAAATGATGGTAATCATCGTAATCAATAAGCGATAACCCCAGCCCTACTTCTCCTGCGCGGCCACTGCGTCCGATGCGGTGCATATAGTCAGCCGGGCTACGAGGCAAATCAAAGTTAATCACGACCGGGAGCTTTTCGATATCAAGGCCACGGGCGGCGATATCGGTAGCAATAAGAACTTGGATTTCTCCAGACTTAAATCCATCAAGGACACGAGTACGAGCACCTTGACCTTTATCACCATGGAACACTTCTGCCGTGATCCCGCGTTTTGATAGTTTTTGCGCAAGATGATTACAAGCATTCTTAGCATTGACAAAAATCAGCGTCTGTCGCCACTTATGCTTTTTAATCAAGTGCGCCAGTACCGCGGTTTTCTCGCCTTTGTTGACGCTAAACACGCGCTGCACCAAGGTACTTGCTTCAGCACTCTGTAGTTGAACTTCTACAGGATCATGGAGTAAGTGATCGACTAATGTCGTGACTTTTTCGGGAAAGGTTGCTGAGAATAACAGCGTCTGTTTCTTCTCGGGTAGAAGTTCAACAATCCTATTCAGTTCGTCGGTAAATCCGAGGCTCAACATACGATCCGCCTCATCAAGAACTAAGGTTTTCACTTGGTCCAACTTGATGGCGTTGTTAGAAACGAGATCGAGCAATCGACCCGGTGTAGCGACAATGATGTCACACCCACCACGCAACGCCAGCATTTGGGGGTTCGCCGATACGCCACCAAATACCGCAACTGTTTTAACCTTATCTCTAACATGATACGAGTAGGATTTAACCTTGTATGCCACCTGAGAGGCTAGCTCACGAGTCGGCACTAAAATTAAGTGAGAGACATAGTTGCCACGACGATCGTTGGATCCACCTTGCTGAAGGATCTTTTGCAGAATAGGCAGCGAAAACGCAGCAGTTTTGCCAGAGCCCGTATTGGCCCCACCCACCATATCTTTGCCATTAAGCAAAAGAGGAATAGCTTGAGATTGAATTGGCGTCGGTTGCAGGTAATCTAACGCTTCTAATCGTTCGATTAAGTTAGGAATAAGACCAAGGTAGGCAAATGTTGCTGGCTGAGATTTATCTGTCATTACTTTCAGTGGCTCGAAGCTGAATAAAGGCCGTGTATCTTATGTTATTTGGTGCAACGATGTTAGTGGTAATGGACTAGTCGTCATCAACTAATATCACCACTAGAGGAAATTACCTCGTTGTTGATTCGCAGAGATCTAAGTCAACCAACCTGCTAGATATACTACTGCGATATAACGCAAGCACTTGCCGAACCCAACTAAGAGTAGAAATGGCAATAGCCTGACCTTGAAGATGCCAGCGATAAGGGTCAACGCATCTCCACCGATCGGAAGCCAGGCTAGCAATAGACTCCAAACACCATATCGCTGAAACCAACGTTGTGCTTTATTGATTTGGCTGTCATTGAAGTAGAACCACCGTCGGTTCTTAAAATGGAGTAAGCCACGTCCCAAAAACCAGTTCACGACTGCGCCTAAGGTATTGCCCAAGGTCGCAACTGCGATCAACTTCCAGGGTTCGCCGCCCTCCTGAAGTAAGATGAATAAGAGGACTTCGGAATAAAACGGCAATATGGTTGCTGCTAAAAAAGCAGAACCAAACAGCAGTAGATAACTCGTAATCATTCACTGGCCTGCTTTAGCCAGCGAAATATGGCGAACTGTGCAGGTAAGTAGAACAAATATTCAGGGTGCCATTGAACACCAATAATCAGTTCACCTTCTGAGCTTTCGACAGCTTGAGTTAGGAGATCAAGATCTTGGCCGACAACCTTCAGCCCAATTCCCAGTTGCTTAATGGCCTGATGGTGAAGACTGTTAACACGCAGATGCTTCTTACGGCATAGGCTAGCTAAATGCGATGCGCTGTGTAGCTTCACTTGTTTGGTGGGTAATAGTCCTGGTCGATTATAAGTGAGTTTGCGCATGTGGCGAATATCAGAGTAGAGAGTGCCTCCCTTAACGACATTAATCAGTTGTGCTCCTCGACAAATACCCAGTAGTGGAACACGCTGCTCTAAAGCCCACTCTATCCACCGTATTTCCAACTTGTCGCGTTCTGGGTCGAGTTTCACTTTTTGGTTAATATCGCCACCGTAGTGCTCAGGGTCAATATCATCCCCGCCTCCAATGATTAGCGCATCAAATGCCTCACCTGACCATGGATGCCGAACACTCAGACGAACGGGTTCGGCACCCGCCAGTAGCAAGGCCATTTTTGTGCACCACCAAGATGGTGACCATCGACTTGCGTTCCCCGTTACACCCACTCGCGGTCGACGAGCCATTGTGATACCTCCTTGCACCATGCGTCTCGATTTACACCTATCAAAGGTCGCGTCATCTCAATAAACTTATTCGACAACTGGTCTATAGCCTGAGGGTCAGCAGCTAGCCGCTCAACCACACACCAAAGGTTCCAGCTATTGGCAAGACTCCAGTTTTCGTCTTCAATCTGGCAATCTGGCAAGCGGTAATGGAAAGTAGGACGAGGGTTGATAAGCTGGTCATCGACCTTCGTTAGCACCCGCTGACGGTTGATTTCAGTAAGCAGCGGCAGCAAATCGAGGGCGCGATTTCGGGTCGGATTGTGCTCAAGATAGTGATCCGTGAGCGCATCAAGATCTGGGTATGACTGACTCACAAGTTGGTAAATGTAGTCTTCGGGATACAAGTTCACGTAGGGGCTTAACTTTCGAGTCACATCGACCTGATGTGCTTCAACCAACCACCATTGCAATAAAGCAAAGGCTTTTATGAAACGCTCAATGGTTGAAACATCGAGGTTAGGTAGCTCCGGGTTTATATGCACACCAAAGGCGGCAAGCACTGAGCTATCGGTTCCCTGCGCCCCCGCTTGACGCAAGCAGGGTATCAGTTGATCGAGCTGAGAAAGTTGCATTATCGATACAGGCGGGCAGACAATTTCTAGCGGGACAATGTTTGAAGCGCCTTGCTGAAGTAACTCGACCCATTCATGACCGTCGTCTTGCTGCTTCGCTTCGCTCGCTTTGCGCTTGAGGTAGCTCCAGTCGAGCTCAATGGTAAATTTACCGAACGAATCAGTGTGAACTAGGAACTCCGCTGCGGTACTGTGTTCAACGTTGCCGCCAAACGTGGATTGTACGAGCTGAGCAGTAGCTTCAAGAGTTAAGCCCGTAAACTCTAACTCGAAACCCACTCGTCGATCCGCGCCTATCGCGGTTTTGTGCTGGGCAGGAAGATTAAATTTCATTCGTAGACACCAAGGTTGAGAATGAATCTCTCAGTGTAGCAGACTGAGTTCCAGAGCAAAAACAGCGAAATGGAAATGTACATTTGCCAAGCCCAAAGTAATGGCATTTTAAAGTTACTAAATCTTCGGAATAGGAATACTCCCGTCGATTCAACAACGCTGCGCTGGGTGGCAACTTAAACAAGATCTTAAGTTGATGATTGATAGCGTTAATGAACTTATTTCGACCAACACTCGTACACATGAAGTTGGAGGATACCAATGAAACTCAACAGTACGACACTCTACCAAAGGCTCTCAAACGAGGAAGATGCGCGGGCATGTACTGGAATCTCCGACTCTGCTTGTCGAGAAGTTCCGGGCAATTTCTTTAAAATCCTCATCGCTCAGTTAAGCACCAAGCTAGCAGACTCATTCACCAGTAGCAAAGTCGTGCTCCCTTGGCTACTTACCTCCGCTGGCGCTCCCGCTTTTTTCACCGCGCTCTTGGTTCCTATTCGTGAATCTGGCTCTCTGATCCCGCAACTGCTATTAGGTGGAATCGTCCGCCAACTTCAGCAGCGCAAGCAGTTTTATGTCATCGGGTCACTCTTGCAGGGGGCGGCTGTTGCTTTAATGGCGGTTTCCGCTATTCAACTAGATGGCGCGACACTGGGTTGGACGATTGTCGCGTTGCTGATTGTTTTCTCTCTTAGCCGAGGGCTCTGCTCTATTGCGAACAAAGATGTACTCGGAAAAACCATTCCTAAAGCTCGGCGCGGTCGCCTAAATGGTCTAAGCGCCAGTCTGTCGGGCGTCATTACAATACTGATCAGTGGCGGCATACTGGTGTCGGAGTATGAGTCGATTAACTTTATGGTTGCCATGTTGGTCATTGCTAGCCTTTGCTGGCTGATCGCTGCCATCTGTTTTGCGCTGATTGTTGAATATGGCGGCGCCACTGAAGGTGCTGGCAACGGATTTAGAATCGCAATAAGCAATCTCAGTCTTTTGCGCAGCGATACTCAATTCCAACGCTTTGTCGTGATACGTGCGCTATTGATGAGTTCTGGTCTCGCCGCTCCCTTTATTGTGTTACTTGCTACGCCTCATATTGATGTAAGCGGTGCTGTGCTATTTGTGATACTGACAGGATTAGCTAACTTGGTCAGTGGTCTGTTCTGGGGGCTACTCGCCGATCGCAGTAGTCGCTATGTGTTGTTGCTCACCGCGGCGCTGTCCGCCATTATTTTTCTGTTCACAGTACTCTTTCAAACAATCATTGAACCAAACTTGTCATCTAAGGGGAGCTTAGCCGTTTACCTTTTGATGTACTTTTTTCTCGCGGTGACACATCAAGGGGTTCGTTTGGGGCGAAAAACTTACCTGGTCGACATGGCCGACGGCAATCAGCGTACCGACTACGTGTCGGTGAGTAATACGGTCATTGGTTTTCTCCTATTGATATACGGCCTAGTGAGCGCGGCCGTTGCACAATGGGATATCACCGCGGTACTGGTGCTATTTTTATTAAGTAGTGGCTCTGCGTTTATCGTGGCATTGAAACTCAAGGAGATTTAATCTATGTCCGCATTTGACCCTCAGGAGTTTTACCAATGGTTGGAGCAACGCAATCCCTACCAGATGGAGTTTAATCAAGCTGGACATGCGGCCTGAATGATCCAAACTTATGCTTTAAACTCGTAAAAAAGTGCTCTGAAAAGCTGATAGACAATAGGATGGTTTACTGTCGTTGATTATTGGGTTTGATGAGCCGCTTTTTTCGCCAATTGCTGCATCGCCTCGGCGAACGTTGTGCTTCCGCCTTTAGGTTTAACCTGCACGACCTTATAACCCATTTTTTCTAACTCTTGGCGCTCTGCTAATACTGCCTTATCATCGGGCTGACTGCCCTGAGCAGGCTGATGTATGTAGCATCCATCAAGTTGCCCATCTTCGACCAATTGATGATGCCTAAGCGTATTGAGATCTACTTTCATCGTATGCCTTTTACTTATGATTGAACATGTTGGGATAGCTACATTCGCTTTAAAGGCTTAACCACACTATCAAGCCCTTCGATTTTTAACGCTAAACATAGCTTGAGCAGATCGCCAAGTTCGCCGTTAGGAAATCCCTTTTTATCAAACCAAAGCAAGTATTCTTCGGGTAGGTCGATAAGCACTCGACCCGCATATTTACCAAACGGCATCTGCATACGTGCGAGTTTAAGGAGGTTTTCTTTTTCAAGCATGACGGTGTTCTTTTAACCCTGAATGGAGCTCGGTAGGATAGCACCGAATGTCGTGGTTTCGTAACCATTAGCACCGATTTAATGGAGGGCATTTAAGAAGGAATGACAGTATGCGCATACTCAACCACCACTTGATTACCTTCAATGTAGGCATTTTGAATTTCACCATCGACCGTCATTCGGCTTTGTAGGTAGACCACTTTAGGGCCATGTTGCTCAGCCTCTTTGAAAGAAGGAAACACGTCTTTAGGCTCAAGACGCAACAGACGGCAAAACTGGCTGGCGAACGACATGGTTATTGGTTTTTCACCACGCAGCAATTGAGAAAACGCTAATTGGCTCATTCCGAGCTTTTTGGCAAACTCCATTTGCGTTAAGCGCATTTTTGATTTCTGCGACATCCAAGTTTGGTATAAGGCCTCTCTGTCTTTATCAGTAAATTCCATGTTCATCCCCCTATTTAATTTGTTGGATGAATTGTCGGTATTTTCATTGCTAGAGTGTCAGAGAGCGGTAAATCAAAGTCATAGCAATGTTGGGACTCATGGTGAATGTTGCTTCATCAAGCGGTGAGAAAACACAAACGGGGGCACTTGCCAGCCACAGTGACAAATCATGACAATCTTGCCAACAAGTGATGACAGAGATGTTTTTCTCGCCACGTTACACTGCTGACATCAACAACGAGGATGAGATTATGAAAAGAATTGCGCTGCTTTTTGCTCTGAGCCTGTTTTCATCACAAACATTGGCCGAAACAACACCTGATTTTGTCAACCTACCGACCAGTCAGCTCTCTGATTATTTGGACACTTTCAAGCACCAACAGCAGTCGGTGTGGTTTGACTATCGAGGTCAACGTTATCCTCTACAACTGGTCGATATTAGCGAGGGAGCGCTGTTTGTGCGCTTTGAACAAGGGCTATTATGGATAGACTTTGACTTTGAGACCGGCCCTGGGGCAAGCGTGTTAATGTTGCAAAATGCCCCACTAGACCAAGACCCACGCCAACTATTTGGACGCAGCGAAGATATCTGGGTGTCATCACAAGTGAGGGTAACCGAACAAGGGGACAACTTTTTGTACCAAGGTCAAATGCGCCTGAATGGTTCCCCCAGCGAACCATTTCAGTTGAGCATGAACGAGTCGCTTGTTTCAGCAGGTACTAGTGAGTTTACGGTCCAAGGGAACCAAGCACTGCTCGCTGGAGAACTGGGCACCAACACCTACCTGCAGCTCAGCAAGTTGGTCAAGCAGCAACCACAAGTCGATACGATTGTGATTCAATCCGTATACGGTTCTCTAAATGACGAAATCAACATGCATACTGGTCGTCTACTGCGTCAATCTGGGCTGAATACTGTCATTCCGCGCGATGGATTCGCCTACTCGGGCGGTGTTGATCTGTTTGTTGCGGGTGTAAAACGCAACGTCGAGCCGGGTGCGAAAGTTGGCGTACACTCTTGGTGTTGTATCGAGGGGGTAACTGCGGCAGACTTACCTCGCAACGATCCAGCACACCACGATCAATTGGTTTATTTTAATCAGATGCTGGCCGAGAAAGGCCGCGAATTCTATTACTACACCTTACACGCCGCGCCTTATGATGGCATCCACGAAATGAGTGATGACGAAATCAACGAATTCTCGTTGATCACTAAGTAGAAAAAGCGGATGCACTTGGCATCCGCGATTCACATTTACAACCAACCGGAAATTAGGCGTTTGAACCAGTCAATGATTTTCTTAAACACGCCCGCTTCTTCAACATCCTGCTGAGCAACGAGGTCGACGCTGGCAACGGTTTTATCTTCCAAGCGATAAATCACGCGGCCTACTACGTCGCCTTTGCCAATCGGTGCAACCAGCTCACTGGAATACTCGAGTTCGGCGCTGATTTTGTCACTGTCGCCCTTGGCTATGGTGAGCAACACAGGGTCGGCGACCCCCACTGGCAAGGTATCTTGTTTGCCCATCCACACCCGAGCTTCAGCTAAGGTATCATCAACACTAGATGGGGAAACCGTATCAAAGAAGCGAAAACCATAGCTGAGCAACTGCTTACTCTCCGACTCTCGGCTCTTGGTGCTGCTCGCTCCCATGACTACCGAGATCAATCGCATTTCACCCTGGGTTGCCGAGGTGGCTAGACTGTATCCGGCGCCACTGGTGTATCCGGTTTTCATCCCGTCGACATTCATGCTTCTATCGCGCAACAGGCCGTTACGGTTGTACTGAGTAATCCCGTTGTAGGTGTACGAAGTTTCGCTGTAGAGCGGGTAGATATCAGGCAAATCTCGAATGATCGCCTGACTTAACAAGGCGATATCTCGCGGCGTTGAGTAGAGCTCATCACTATCCAAACCATGTGGGTTGGCGTAGTTGGTATTGTTGAGCCCTAAATTTTTTGCCCAACTATTCATCAAACCGACAAATGCCCCTTCGCTACCCGCGACATGCTCTGCAATCGCGACGCTGGCATCGTTACCCGACTGAACAATCAAGCCTCGGTAGAGATCCATCAATTTTACGTCGGTGCCGACTTCAATAAACATCTTGGACGAGTCAGGAAAGTTTTTCGCCCAGGCGTTGCGGCTAATGCGCACCTGATCATCGAGTGAAATGTTACCTCGGTTAACCTCCTGACCTGCCACATAGGCCGTCATCAATTTAGTTAAACTGGCCGGGTTAAGCTTAGTATCGGCGTTCTTCTCGACTAAAACCTCACCGGTATGATAGTCGATCAGAATATAGCCCTTCGCACCCAAAGTCGGTGGGTCTGGAATGATGGTTGGGGCAGCGTTAACTGCCAATGAGAGAGAAAGTGTCGAAAATAGCGCTGAGAATTTTAGTAAACGCAAAATCATGATGTGCGACGTCTCACTGTTAGTGTTGATAAACTCCCCCAGTATAGACAAGCAACAGAGAGTTTCAGCCATTCTGAAATCAATCGTTACTATTCACTAGGAAATATTCATTGGGAAAACTGAAGCTGCGCTGAGCACACATAAAAAAAGCCAGTGGACGTCCACTGGCTTTTTTCAAGAAATTGTCGAATCTATGCCGCTTTAGGTGTTTTGCGCTTTGTCACTAGTTTATCGCGGTATGCGAACCAGACGTAGGTCGCGACGATAGAGAAGAACAAGTAAGACAACGCGAAAACAAATGGAGAACTGATTAATTCTTGAGATAGGCCCCAAGCAACACCAGCAACGGTCACGGCGATTTTGGCAAAGAAGCCACAAATAAGTAGCACGAGTGCTAACTGAGGGAAGCGACTACTTCTGAACGCCAGCCAGTAGCAGCTACCAACGGCCAGAGTTGAAATGTATAGGCCTAGCAAAAATGAGTGTAGGTGCTCAGCAGATGCAATACCTGCGGTAATTGAAATGATAAACAGAAAAAACAGCTTCATAATCCGCCTCGCTTTTGAACTTTAGAAAAGCTTCCTTTCAAATTTGCAAACTCATTTTTCACATATTTTCGCTGATCATAGAGTGAATTCAAGCATCATTTTATGTCTATTTATTAACCAACTTAATGACCACCTTGAGATGTAAAATATTTGTTAAACACTTAATAATCAAAAACTATTGAACTCAAGCAATCGCGCAGTTTGTGCGCAATCAGACAGCGTTACTTGTTACAACAAAACAACAAATGCAACACTATGAAACAATCTATTTTTGTGATCTAAGTCAAATTTATGCAGGGCAATGACAGTCAAAACTGCACGGTGAAATCTAAGTTTCCACAAATCCATTTATCATCAACAGAGAGCAGTGCAAATAATGTGTGAAGTTAGCCACTGTTCAGTCGTTTGTGTCTCGAATTCCAACTAGCTGTTTGCTATTTTCGCGCCACCTCAATTTACCAACAAACACTCATGCCCTCCGAGTACCGAATTAAAAAGATCGTAGAGATCGGCGACACGCTTCATCGCAGTGGTTGTGCGCCCTATAAACTGGAAAAATACACTCAATACTATGCCCGCAAGCACGGTGTTGATGTGATGATTCAAGCAACGCCAACCACCGTCAACTATCAGTTCCCAGATGACAACAACGCCGTGGTGATGAAGCGTCATCAACCCGCATCGATTAACTTGAGCCTATTGGCCAATACCATTATTCGCATCAATCAACCCAGTAGCGAGCCCGTACCTGAGCCAGTCGGTTATCCTAAATGGGCCATTGCACTGGCGAATATCGCCATACCACCAGCGTATTTGATGCTGGTCGGGAGTACACTCGAAGCGATTTACTTCGCCGCTTTCCTGGGCTTGGTTGTATGGCTGACGCAGCAAGTGTGCCGAGGACGTCGCGCGATTGCGGCGGAATTTTTAGCCGCATTACTCACCGGTATTTTGGTGGCATTTTTCTCCAGCACCGGAATCGCTATCCCAATTTGGGCGCTGTGCATCGCGGCCATTGTTTTGTTTGTGCCCGGTTTGTCAATTGCCAACTCACTGGAGTGCCTAGCCTTTAATGATCTGGTCTCCGGCACCAGTTTGCTTGGTCAAAGCGCGCTAAGTTTGATCAAGTTGTTTGTCGGTATCGTGATGGGATTGAATGTCGGTGAGGCGATATGGGGGCAAGCGGAGTCGCTCAAATATGTCAATGAAGTCCCCACCTGGCTCCATGTATCTGGACTGTTTTTGATTTCTATTTCATTGAGCGTAATCTTTAATGCCAGACCGACCGACATTCTGCTCGGGCTTCCTGTGGCAGCGCTTGGGATGTGGGGGCCATTCTATCTAGGCTTTGACAGCGGTTGGGTTGTGGGAACTTGGGTCACCACAGTGCTGATCACCCTGTACGGCACTTGGGTCGCGAAGAAGATGGCACTAACTGGCTCGATTTATATCGTGCAAGGAATCATCATTTTGGTACCGGGCAGCCGTGTACTAGTGAGTGCGGGGCAATCGGTGTTCGAGCAATCGATTTTACCGATACCGAGTATCGGTCTTTCTGCGCTGTTTATGTTCTCGGCCATCGTCGCCGGTCAAATTACCGCCTATTCGATCTATTCGCCGCAAATCGAGCGCTAACGTTACTTAAACGATCACCAACTTCTAACCAAAGTGGTTTAAGGTAAGAAAATAAATAAGAGCCCTATTCAAACATCGCTTGGCTAAGCGGCTTTTGAATAGGGCTCTTTTCCCTTGTGTTTCATGTTGCGTTGGTAACTGCCTTTTCCTTTTTTCGCTTTTTCTACTCTGGCTCTAAACAGCTTGCTTGTTACCATCGCTTTGAGCGCATTGTCTTTGACTTCTCCGCGACCAATGTCCACTTTTAGCTCAACACTGGATTCAATCACTGTGTTGCGCTTGTTCATTTTTGCCATACGGCCTCCACATTGTTACTTTCACAAGTCGGTGAATATTGAGTGAAAACCCAATAAATCTTGGCGTGATACGCCTCTCACCGAGCGGCTAAATGTTACACCATTTTTACCCAAATCAGTAATATTTTCGAAACCCTACTTAGCGCAAATTTTTAATGAAAACACCCATTAAAACCGAACATAGTCCCTTATTTTTATTGACTTAGTTGCACTTCGCTTTAGACTGGATCGCAGCTAGAAAACGGTACTTGTTTACTTCCACCGTTCCGTTAGATGACTTGTATATCTGCCGTAACGTCGTGCGCAATAGCAATCTCCTTTTCCACGCTATCGATGCCGTATGGCTTTTACAAGATTTATCAAGGATATACATTATGTCTAACACAGTTACTGGTACAGTAAAATGGTTCAACGAAACTAAAGGTTTCGGTTTCATTCAACAAGAAAACGGTCCAGACGTGTTTGCACACTTCTCTGCAATCACTGGCGACGGTTTCCGTACCCTAGTAGAAGGCCAAAAAGTTGAGTTCGTCGTATCTCAAGGTCAAAAAGGTCCTCAAGCTGAGAACATTAAAGTACTTTAATTCTTGAGTACTAAAGATTTACAATAGCCAGCTTTCTAGCTGGCTATTTTTTTACTTATAAGAAGCACTTATGGCGCTCAAACCCACTATTTACAAATTTCGTATTTCGCTGTCGGATACCAACCGCGATCTCTACGATTCAACGCAGCTGACCGTAGCTCAGCACCCTTCAGAAACTGTCGAACGCATGATGGCGCGAATTATGGCTTATTGTGTTAAGTGGCAACCAAATTTGGCCCTCACCAAAGGGCTATCAACCACCGACGAACCCGACTTGTGGATCAAGTCGCTCGATGACCAGATTGAGCTTTGGGTGGATATCGGTGAGCCATCACTCGACCGGGTAAAAAAAGCTTGTCGCTTGGCTAAACAAGTCGACATTTTTTCGTTTAACTCTAAATCAGATGTATGGTGGGAGCAGACCAAAAACAAGGCTCATCAGTACAGTGCATCTTTTTATCGTTTCGACAGCCAAGCCATCGAAGCACTCGCGCAGGTTGTCGCCCGAACCATGGATTTATCGGTAATGATCACCGGTGATAGTTTGTTTGTCGATTGTGAACAAGGGTCATTTGAAGTTCAGCTGACCACCTTACAGAGCCATGACTAAACTCAATCACTACTTGCAACAGATTGGTGCTGAGCAATGGCAGCCTGTTTGCGATAGTGTTTCGCTTTACCAGCAGTTCTGCCAGCAACATTCCCCACTGTTTGAGCGCGCATTGCAAGCAAAACCGGAGGTGGAACCGCTGCAACACTTATTAGGTGTGTTAACTAAAGCCCATATTGAAGCAACACAATTGGTTAGTGCTCATAGCGATTCTGCGGCGGCGATGCATCAAGCGTTACACAGCAACCTCGGCGAGCATAGTGAAAAGTTCACCAACCAAGGCACGGCTAATCTGGCTTTAGTGACCCACCTTTGGCTGTACCTACAAGGCTACCTGAAGATGGACTTTAGCTTGGCCAATGACCATGCCCTCGCCAGTGCCACCTTGATAAATCAGGTCACGCAACAAGACGTGCAACAGCTAAGAACTCAATTTCTAGCCAGCTTTTATCAAGGGGATCAGAGTTCAGGTCCACGAGAGTCTGTTGGCATACTGCAACGCCTCATGATGTGGTTTTCAAGCAAACACTAAAAAAGGCCCTCGGGCCTTTTTATTTAGATTAGCGTTTACAAATAGGTGTGAGGACCAAACACCTCATAGTGAATGCGCTCACGCTCCACACCAAGCCCCTCTAACTGACGAACCACTGATTCCATAAAACCAATCGGTCCACACAGATAAAAATCCGCTTTCTGCAACGGCAATTGCTTAGCCACTAAGTTGATGTCCATTTCCCCGGAAAAATCCGCACCACTTTGATTCAAGTACCATGTGTAGTGCTGCCAACCTTGCTGCTCCACTATCTGCTTGGATTCTTGCTTAAAGGTGTGCTGCTCAGCGCCATTGCAAGCGTAGAGCAAGCTAACCTCTTGCTTTTTGCTATCCGCAAGCGTCTGCATCATAGCTTGAATAGGGGTAATACCAACACCTGCAGCAATCAACACCACAGGTTGAAGCTTCTCGCGATAAATAAAATCACCGGCTGGCGGGTAGAGATTCACCACATCGCCAGTTTGCACTTCATCGTGTAAGTAATTCGACACCAATCCAGCGAACTCACCGCATTCGCGCTTAACAGAAATTCGGTAGTCTTTCCCATTTGGCTTCTGCGACAGTGAGTATTGGCGAATCTCTTTGTAGTCACAACCAGTCGGTTTGAGTTCAATCCCGATGTATTGACCTGGTTGATAATCGAGTACCGCCCCACCATCTTCAGGCTGCAGCACAAAGCTGGTAACAAATTCAGATTCGACCTGCTTACTTTTGACCACAAAACGACGCGCATTCTGCCAGCCACCGACTGCCTGTTTGCGCTGTAAATAGAGCTCTCCTTCTCGATCGATAAAGATCTGCGCCAAAAATAGATACGCTGCGGTCCATGCCTCCTCGACCTCAGCAGTAAAGGCATCAGCCGCCAACTCACGCAGCGTCTCTATCAAATGGTGACCAACGATCTGGTACTGCTCGGGTTGAATGTTAAAGCTAGTATGCTTGTGAGCAATACGTTCGACCGCTGCAGTTAATGCTGCTAGGTTTTCAATATTTTTGGCATAAGCGGCGACGGCTTCAAATAAGGCCACACTTTGACGCCCGGTCTGCTGATGCGTCATGTTAAAAATGTCTTTCAGCTCAGGGTTGTGGCTAAACATGCGCTGATAGAAGTGCTGAGTGAGTGCTGGACCTGCAGACTCTAGTAACGGAATGGTGCTTTTTACCACTTCAATATGTTGGTTGTTAAGCATCTTCAATCTCTCCTCAAGGTGTTGCATTTATCGTAGTTTTAGTTGTTTATCAGAGCACAATGCATGCCAACTGCAAAACACCCCTAAGCCATTGGGTTTACTCACTAAAGTGACAAGAAAACGTGTCAAATTGACAACTCAATATAATGTCAATTTGACATCATTAGGTTGTATTACCTTGTACTTTGTGGTTAATTTCACAACAGCCTCGCCTGCTACTGGCCAATCAGCACACTCACTTGGAATGACTATGCAAGACATCTCGGTATCCACGTTAATTGACATGACCATCGGCCTTGCCCGTGGAGACAATGATCAAGACAGATTTAACAACCTTCTCGATGCCATTCGTAAAGCCATTCAGTGCGACTGTGTAGCACTACTTTCGTTGCAAGGCGACACCTTAGTTCCCTTGGCAATGCAAGGGTTGACTCGTGATACCTTGGGGCGTCGATTTATAGTAGCCCAACATCCTAGGTTTGCGCGTATCTGCGCCTCGAAAACGGCGGTTAGATTTGACGCAGACTGTGAATTACCCGATCCATTCGACAATTTATTGCTCGATTACGATGGCGATCTGCCAATGCATGCCTGTATGGGCTTACCTTTGTACTACGCCGACCGACTATTAGGCGTGCTGACCTTAGACAGCTTGACTCCGGGCGTTTTCGACCAGTTTCCCCATCGCAGTTTAGAGGCATTGTCGGCCATCGCCGCCTCTACGCTCAAAGTCGCACTGACCGTCAGCCAGCTTGAGCAGCAAGCTCGGCAAACCCAACAACGTTTTGAGGAGCTGAATGAAGAAGCATGGGAGCGAGATGGTGGAGAGATCATCGGGAATAGCCCGGCGATGCAAGCGCTAAAGAGTGACATAGATGTTGTCGCCCCCTCAAACTTCAATATTCTCATCCATGGTGAAACCGGAGTGGGGAAAGAGCTGGTCGCGCGCAGCTTGCACCACTTATCTCCAAGACGAAAGCAGCCGCTGGTTTACGTGAACTGTGCGGCGATTCCCGAGAATCTGGTTGAAAGCGAGCTGTTTGGTCACGTTAAAGGCGCATTCACTGGAGCAGACAAATCTCGCCTAGGTAAGTTTGCCTTGGCCGATGGTGGCACTCTATTTCTTGACGAAATTGGTGAGCTTCCTCTTGCTGCGCAAAGCAAGATTCTGCGCGCTTTACAAAACAACGAGATTCAACCGGTTGGGCAAGATAAGGTCGAGACGATTGATGTGCGAGTATTGGCTGCCACCAATCGCGATCTAAAACAGGAGATCGAACAAGGTCAGTTTCGCGCTGACCTCTACCACAGATTAAGTGTCTACCCTATATCAGTACCACCGCTCAGACAGCGAGAGGGTGACATCGTCTTGCTAGCGGGGTATTTCCTCGAACAAGCACGGCGAAAGTTAGGGATTGTCCAGCTTAAGCTTGGCAAAGAGGCGCAGTTATTGCTCTCGCGCTACAACTGGCCAGGCAATGTGCGTGAGCTTGAGCATGTGATCAATCGCGCCGCACTCAAAGCACGCGCGCGAAGTCAGCAAGGAAAACTGACCACCGTCTCTGTTGAAGACATCGGCGAGCTTCATTCGATTGAACCTCTGACTAGCGCCACATCGCAAAGGAAACGATTGAGTGAAGAGACGCACTCACCAACATTGGGGCTAAGAGAAGCCACCGATGCCTATCAGCGCCAATTGGTGCTCGATGCGCTCACCGACGCCAACTTCAATTGGGCTCAGGCGGCAAGGCAACTAAAGAGTGATCGCGCTAACTTAACGCGATTGGCCAAGCGCCTAGGTATTCAAGTCACGACACAACATCGCGTTAAGCTCGAGTGAGTTTGCTGTACCGAAATGATCACATCTCAGCTACAATGCGTATCCCAAAAACAACAATCGTTAAATTGCTCAACAATATAGGATGGTCATGAAATTTATCCGTTGGTTCTTAGGACGCGTGATCCTACTGCTTAACTTTGTCTTTTCCCCAAGTGGCGTTAAACGCTCCGCGCAAGCGCAGCAAGAAGTGGATGCTAAAGCGCAATCGCTCGCTTTGTATCAGTTCGAAGCTTGCCCTTTCTGTGTCAAAGTTCGCCGCGCACTAAAACGCCAATCAGTGAACATCGAACTGCGCGACGCAAAAAATAATCCAACTCACCGCGCAGAGTTAGAAGCCGGTGGTGGTAAAGTGAAAGTCCCTTGCCTAAGAATAGAGAAAGGTGACCAGGTCGAGTGGATGTATGAATCTTCAGACATCGTCGCTTACCTAGAAAAAGAGTTCGCTTAACACAGCTATTCGGGAGCGATTTATGTCTTATGTGCCACTTGCCGCCGAGCAGATCAAAGCGATAGTGTTTGATCTCGATAACACGCTAGTGACATCAGATATGAATTTCTCTTGGTTGAGAGAGCAAATCGGCTGTCCACATGATAGCGACTTGCTCTCTTTTGTTGAGCAGATAGAGTGCGAACTCGCCGCCAAACGCGCACATCAGATGATCCTCGATCACGAAATCGACGACGCCCAATCGTCTAAACCGATGCCAGGGTGTCACTCACTGCTCAATTTCATCACCCATAACCAACTGCATACTGCCGTCATCACTCGCAACTGCGCGCAAGCGGCTCAGAAAAAAATCAAACATAATCAGCTGGATATCGCTCGAGTCATCAGCCGCGAGCACTTTCCACCCAAACCTGCCCCAGATTCGTTGCTTTTTCTCGCCAATGAGTGGCGTTTGCAGCCGCACCAGATGCTGTATGTCGGCGACTATCTGTACGACCTGCAAGCGGCGTTCAACGCCGATATGCCCTCTTGTTTAGTCACCCATGGTAAACATACGCCGTTTCTTGATCAGGCTTCTCTGGTGGTGGACCATTTACACGACTTAGAAACCTGTATCGCGCAATCGAGAAACTCTAACTAAACTAAAGTCTTATCGACGAGTTATGTGGTGATTTTTTGGCCTCTGTGCCACAATGAACGCTGGTCTTAACTCGGTTATGAGACGCTTATGGAATCAAGCAAAGTCCTGGTGTTGTATGCGCATCCTTCGCCACACCGCTCCGAAGTCAACAAGCAGCTATTTCGCGCCGCCAAGCAGATCGACGGTGTGACTGTCGTCGATCTTTATCATGAGTACCCGACTTATCACATTGATATCGATAAAGAGCAGCAACGCTTGCGCGAGCACGATGTGATAATTTTTCAGTTCCCGCTCTATTGGTATTCCACTCCAGCCATCTTGAAAGAGTGGCAAGATTTAGTGCTCGAATATGGCTTCGCTTACGGCCACGATGCCAACGCGCTGCACGGAAAACTCTTTTTCTGCTCACTGTCTGCTGGGGGTAAGGCCGATGCCTATCAAAGTGATGGCTACAACCACTTCACTATTCGCCAACTACTCTACCCACTCGAGCAAATGGCCTCACTCACTGGTATGACTTACCTCGCTCCTTTTGCGCTGTTTGGTGCTCGAACCGCCAAAGAAGATGGCCGGATTCAATTGCACGTTGAGAAATGGCGCCGACTTCTGCGAGCCCTTGTCGCTGGACAAGTGGATATTGAGCAAGCCAATCAAGTGGACAAACTCAACCACTATGTGAAACAGCATTTGATGGGAGAAGAGCGATGACCCTCTATTTTGTCCAAGCTTTTATCTATCTGATCGCCGCCGTTATCGCCGTGCCTATTGCCAAGCGACTTGGGCTCGGCTCAGTCATGGGCTACCTTATCGCAGGGGTAGTGATCGGCCCGATTATCGGTTTAGTCGGAGAAGAAGCGACAACTATTCAGCATTTTGCCGAATTTGGCGTGGTGATGATGCTGTTTTTGGTTGGCCTTGAACTCGAACCCAAAATGCTTTGGTCGATGCGAATGCGTCTACTCGGCTTAGGCGGCCTGCAAGTTGGGGTGACGGCAATCGCGGTGATGTCAATCGCGATGTTTTTCTCTCAGCCGTGGAGCATCGCACTGGCGATCGGTATGATTTTCGCTCTCTCCTCCACTGCCATCGTATTGCAGACCTTTAACGAAAAGCGCTTGACCAAAACCGAAGGAGGCCAAAACGCTTTCTCGGTGCTGTTGTTCCAAGACATTGCCGTCATCCCTATGCTGGCCTTTATTCCCTTATTGGCCCTCCCAGAGTTGGTTGAGCAAGCCCAAGCAGGTGCCAGTGAACTGGCCGCCCATCACGATGAGCTCAGCCTAGTCGCCAACCTGCCGGGCTGGGCCTATGCAGTGGTGATCGTCGCTTCCATCGCAGCCTTAGTTGTTGGCGGTCATTACCTCAGCCGACCACTGTTTAAATTTGTCGCCAGCTCTGGACTGCGCGAAATATTTACCGCGACTGCACTGATGTTAGTGATTGGTATTGCCGCGTTAATGAGTTTGGTCGGGCTCTCTCCGGCATTGGGTGCCTTCCTCGCTGGGGTGGTGCTGGCGAACAGTGAGTTCCGCCACGAGCTAGAGTCCAACATTGACCCATTCAAAGGATTGCTGTTGGGGCTGTTTTTTATCACGGTTGGCGCGAGCATCAATTTTTCGATCTTGTTCGAGCACTTCTTCCTTATCATGGGCTTAACCCTTGGGGTCATGCTGCTCAAGGCGTTGATACTGTTCATTCTTGGACTGGTATTTCGAATCAAAGGCAGTAACCGTTGGCTGTTCACCCTGAGCTTGGCGCAAGCCGGTGAATTTGGCTTTGTATTACTGAGCTTCACGGTACAAAACCATGTTATTCCGCCTGCAACGGCTCAGATCTTACTGCTGGTCGTCGCGTTGTCGATGTTCCTAACACCAGGCCTGTTTATCCTTTATGACCGTGTGTTGCTGCCGCGTTATCAAAACAAGTCTAATCAGCAAGAAGCCGACACCATAGAAGAACAAGGTACAGTGATCATTGCTGGTATTGGTCGTTTTGGTCAGATAGTCAATCGACTTTTGGTCGCCAATGGCGTGCACACCGTGGTTCTGGATCTGCAAGCCGCCCAGGTTGACTTAATGCGTCAAATCAACACCAAAGCCTACTTCGGTGACGCCAGCCGTCCTGATCTATTGCATACCGCTGGGATTGAAGAAGCAGCCATGCTGGTCATTGCGATTGATAACCGCGAAACCAGTGTCGAATTGACTAAATACGTCAAACACACCTATCCGCGGGTAAAGGTTCTCGCGCGCGCATTTGACCGCGGACATGGGTATTTGCTTCGCCAAGCAGGAGCAGACATTATCGAGCTCGAAACTTACCACTCTGCATTAGAGTTAGGCGCTCATGCAATGCGCACACTCAACCACCATCCATTTTTGGTCGAACAGCAGAAGAATGCTTATAAAGAAGTGGAACGGCAGCAGTCCGACATTCTTTACCAGGCATGGGAAGACGATGCGCAAGGCGAAAGGTTTGATAACAACTATCGCAAACTGTTTATCAATCTTGAGCAACAAATCCATCAGGCCATCAGCCGTGATCGCAGCGATGGCCATGAGGCAGGCGAGAGAGGCTGGACACCACCACCTAAAGGTTATGCCGACGATCTGCAACAAGAGGACACCTCGCAAAGATAAAACTGCTCCGCCCCCTTGAAAAACAACCAGGGCGGTACGATGTTGTATGTATCGAAATAACCGAGGCTCAAAAGGCCTCGGTTGTTCATTTCACACTAGAGAAAAACCCTAACGGTGGCATGGCTATGACAAATTCCTCCTCGCCTTCCTCTTTGAGGCAGCAACTGTTTACGATGACTTGGCCGATGCTGTTTGGCGTGTTGTCTTTGATGAGCTTTCAATTGGTAGACAGTGCGTTCATTGGTCAACTTGGGGTATTACCGCTTGCCGCTCAGGGCTTTACCTTACCGATTCAGATGATCATCATCGGCATTCAGGTTGGCTTAGGTATCGCCACCACTGCGGTGATTGCGCGAGCGATTGGCGCGGGCAAAGAGCAGTATGCCAAACAACTTGGGGGATTAGTGGTCGTAATGGGCAGTTTTGGTGTTGCCTTGATTGGGTTGATTCTCTACCTATTGCGCGAGCCGATCTTATTGATGCTTAGTGCGCCGCAAACGGTCTTACCCATCATCGATAGCTACTGGATTTACTGGTTAATTAGCGCCTGGACTGGCGCAGTACTCTATTTTTTCTACAGTCTGTGCCGAGCCAACGGCAACACCATGTTGCCTGGTACCATGATGATGGTCACCAGTGCGCTCAACCTAGTGCTTGATCCCCTGTTTATCTTTACGTTCGATTTGGGCATTAACGGTGCCGCCATGGCGACCATTCTCGCCTTTGGTATTGGCATTTTGGTTGTCGCGCCTAAGGTTGCCCGCAAACAGTGGATGAGCTTTGATTGGCACGCTCTCAATATCGCTGACAGTGTCCGCTCGATTGGTCATATTATGGGCCCGGCGATGGTCAGTCAGCTACTGCCCCCGCTCTCATCGATGTTAGCCACCAAGTTACTCGCCAGCTATGGAACCGCTGCTGTTGCCGCGTGGGCGTTGGGCTCTCGTTACGAATTTTTCGCCATCGTGGCCGTATTGGCCTTAACCATGTCGATGCCACCGATGATAGGCAAACGCCTCGGCGAGAACAATTTGGCCGATATTCGCAAACTGGTCGCCATCGCAGTCCAATTTGTTCTGGGCTTCCAACTTCTCATCGCGCTGATCACCCTTTTGAGCTCAGGACTCCTGGCCGATTTGATGACCAGCGAAACACAAGTCGGGACGATTCTGAACTATCACTTGATGGTGGTGCCTTTTAGCTTAGGACCACTTGGTATATGTATGTTGATGGTCTCCATCGCCAACGCACTCGGAAAATCATACACCGCATTAACGATTTCTGCGCTGAGGCTGTTTGCTTTCTTCTTGCCATGTTTATGGTTGGGCTCTCAGCTTGGCGGTATCCAGGGGCTATTTTGGGGCGCTTTCATCGGCAACCTGTTGGCCGGATTTGTGGCTTGGTGGATGTATCAAAAGGCGCTTAAGCAAATAGAGCAAAAACAAGGTGCTTACGCCTAATCGTGGATTGCAATCTATGCCGTATGCGGTTAGGCTAAAATTTCACCACTTAGGAATCACTATGAACACTTACGTTACCTACCTTTGGCTGCTCCTCTCATATACCTGTAGCCGGTAGGTAATCCTGTGCCTGGCTACGAGATGCGTAGCCAGACCACTCTTCTCGTAGCTTTTAATTGTAAGGATACGAGATCTATGACCGAACACGCTCAGCCGGTTAATTCCACTACCTCCACAGTCTCGCAAGTCGGCGTACTTCTTGCTTTGGCAGGCTGCTTATTATTCTCCATCAAACCTGTTTTGATTAAGCTCGCCTATCAATACGGTGGCGACGCCACATCAATCATGTCGCTGCGTGCGTTTAGTTCCCTGCCACTCTATTTATTGACCCTAATCTATTTGTGTCGCAGCAGAGTACATCGCCACAAGGTTCAACAGCACGGCTTTAAGGCGGCGCTTATTGGTGTCATGGGCTACTACTTTGCGAGCTACCTTGATATCGCCTCACTGCAATACATTTCAGCTCAACTGGAACGTCTACTTATCTTCTTGTTCCCCTCCTTTGTCGTGTTGATTTCATGGGCATTTCACGGCGAAAGACCAACGGTTAACGTGCTGCTCTCTGCATTGGTCGGCTATCTTGGGATCAGCTTTATTGTCGCCCACGATGTCAGCAACTTAGGTGACAGCGTCATCCTTGGCAGTTTACTGGCCATCACGTCTGCCTTTGTTTTTGCGTTTTACTTGGTGTGGAGTAAACCGTTGATTACTCAGATGGGCAGCTCGCTATTTACCAGCATCGGCATGGGCAGCGCAGGGCTCGCAATCTTAGTTCACCTATTACTAAGCGGCGTGTCCATTGATTCTTGGAGTAGTGAGTTAATCACTCTAGGTATCGCACTTGGCATTTTTTGCACTGTCCTGCCCTCGTATTTGGTCGCCGCAGCCATGGCTCGATTAACCCCGACGACCCTCAGTTTGACCAATAACATCGGGCCCGCCATCACAGCAGGATTCGCCGTCGTAGTATTGGATGAACTGTTTACAGGGTGGCATGCATTGGGTCTTGGTTTAGTGGTGGTGTCAGTCTATACATTGAACCGAAAATCAACGCGATAGACAGATCTGTGATGATCTTCAGCGAATAAGCACGTATGATTCAGGGCACTTATTTTTTACTCGTTGCTATCATGTCTGCGCATCATCACCATCCTGTTCAAGGGGCTAGCTGGATGCTTACCGCTGGCCTCGCCTTTGCTGTGGTTAACAGCCTAGCTCAAATCGCCAGTATTCGTTTTGGCCTCTCTTCTACCACAGTCGCACTTGTCCAGTACGCGATTGCGCTGGTCGTCATTTTGCCCTACCTAACGACCCTGGGTATTAGACGCTCTTTAAGAACCGAGCATCTCGCGATGCATATCTTTCGCGTGTTTCTCTCGGTCATTGGTATTCAGCTTTGGCTTTGGGCTCTGGCTTATCCGGTCCCTATTTGGCAAGGCATTGCACTGCTGATGACCTCGCCGCTATTCGCCACCATAGGATCTGGTCTATTTTTAAAAGAGAAAGTGGGCGTCGTGCGTTGGGGAGCCACCTTGATGGGATTTGTCGGTGCCATGATCATCTTAGAGCCCTGGGCTGAGAACTTTAGCTGGGCAGCGCTATTGCCGGTCGGTGCGGCTTTCTTTTGGGCCTGTTACTCACTGATGGTGAAAAAGCTGTCGGCTCATGACTCCCCTTCAACCATGGTGGTTTATCTGCTGGTGCTGATCACACCGTTCAATCTGTTGCTGGCGCTACCGGATTGGCAAACTCCATCCGGACTCGACTTATGGCTGGTACTGGTCGCAGCAGGCGCGATGACCGCCTTAGCGCAGTGGGCAATTGTTAAAGCGTATTCCGTCGCCGATGCGTCATTTGTCCAGCCTTTTGACCACGCGAAGCTGCCGCTCAATGTCCTGGCAGGCTGGCTGGTATTTAGCTGGGTACCGCCAGGGCGGTTGTGGCTGGGCGCGGCTATCATTATTGCTTCTGTGGCATTCATTACTCATTGGGAAACAAAAAAGTCGTCTTAGTGAAAGATATTGCGCGTTACTTCGTTCTAATGAGTCATAGTATTTAATGGAGATAACTCTATGGCAGATCCAATCAAGATAACCCTTTATCGATGGGCAGGCAGTTGGGGCCCGTTTAAAGTTAAGATTCCTTGTGGTGAATGTACCTTGACCAAAGACATTCTAAAGGATGTGTTTGATAACGAGTTGTCCGACATCGACGTTGAGCTTGAAGTCAAAGATTGGTTATCACATTGGTGGGAGCCACTGAAAGCAGGCGCTTGGCATGCGCCGATTGTGATGGTCGAAGGCAAAGTCATTAGCCAAGGTGAAGCCCTTAACCGTGGCGTGCTGGTGCAATCTGTGATTGCCGAGTGGACCAAACGCGACAGCTTAAAAGGCAATATTGTCTATGGCAAAGCGACCTGCCCCTATTGTGTCAAAGCTAAGAAAATGCTCGATGAAGCGGGCATCGACTACCGATACCATGACGTGGTCAAAGACAGCGCAGCGCTGTATCGGATGATCCCGGAAGTGAAAGCGATTATTGGCGAGAAAACGCCAGTGACGGTGCCACAAATCTGGCTTGATGGACACTATATCGGTGGGTCAGATAACCTTGCAGCCTGGCTAGAAGAGAAGGGACTGCACAAAGTACCTGATAACGTTATCGCGTTATAACCATGAAAACCACAAAGCCCCGCGATGTCGCGGGGCTTTGAATCATGCCAGTCAGAATTTAGTGACATTCAAGCTGGCCAAAATCCGTTTCACAAACAGCGATTAGTGGCCGATCTTTTTCATCATACGCTTGATAAAAGAAGTCTTTTTCGCCTTAGGCTTACCATAAAGCGCATCATGCATCGCTTGTTTAGCGATCATTTGACCAAGGTATGCATTGCCTAGTTCGTTATTCATGAGTCTCTCCTCGATAATTAGGAGTGTGATTTTAATCACAAATAAAACAAAAGCAAGAGATTGATCACACTAATGCATTTTTAGCTACGCTTAGGTTGCTGATAAGTCTTACCCGCGGCTTGATAGGTTTCTTTGCGTTTAACGTCAAACATCACTTCAAAGAACCAAGCGACAAAACGAATGACGTCATCCCCTTCATCCATTACGTGTTCCACGTACTCTTGCTCTTCACCCTGCTCATTTTCTTGCAAGGTCACATGGTAAATACGCTTGGTACCGTCTACTTCTGCCAATGCAAACTGACCGGTTAATGACTCAGCCGCCTCGGCGACTTCCTGGTCTTGACACTCTTTTAGCAGTGCTAGCGCCTGAGGCAAGTTCTCTTGCTCACATAAAGACATAACCAGTGCTGAAAATTGGTTGTATTCCATCTGAATTCTCTCATCTGAATAATTGCGCGCATTGTACGTCAAGCGAACTCTTGTTGCACACTGTGTTTCAATCTCGAGCTGAGGAGCACCAAACTCATGAGCAACGCACAGACCAAATAGAAGAGCCCCATCGCTGTCGGACTATCAACCCAATTTTCGACAAGATAGCCGCCAAATAATCCAGCGAGGCACATTTGAATCGAGCCAGAGAGCGCTGAAACTGCGCCCGCTTTGCGCTTGTGCGGCTCTAACAACATGCTAATTGAAATCGGAAACGACAGCCCTTGAGCCACCGCAAGCAAGGTAAAGGGTGCGACTAGGTTGACCAAGGTCATCGGCGCCAATAGCAGCCACATCCCTGCTGTCACGATAAGCATGATCGACAGCGCCAAAATTTGTCTCGCGGAAAAAGAGCGATTGAGCATATTCAGCGTCACACTGCCAATCATCAAGCCTGCTGATGGAATAATCATAATCGAGCCATAATGCCCAGCGGTTAAGCCCAGTTGATGTTGCAACAAGAACGGCATCACCGATAGCGATACCAAGCTCGCTAGATAGCTTATCCAATTGTAGCTAGCGCTCGACAGCACTTGGCGATTAGTGATGAGTTCACCATAGTTGGCCATTACTTGGGTCAAGCTAAAGCGAGATTTACCGTAAGTCATGGTTTCAGGCAGCACGAAATAGCCCAAAGTGAAAATCGCGACCAAGTAGATCAGCACGAACACAAACACCGATTGCCAACCCAAGTAGAACGCCAGCCACCCGCCCAAAACCGGAGCCAGTATCGGCATGATCGATGCGGTAACAGAAATATACGAGAGCGCTCGAGTTAGCTGCGCGCCGTCATAACTATCACGAAGCACACTGCGGCCAAGCACTGAGGCACTGCCTGCACCTAGCCCCTGTAAGAGTCGCCCCAAGATAAGCAGTTGCAATGAGCTGGCAAACAGCAAGCAAATGGCGGTGCCCAACAAATATATCCCTTGTCCGAGGATAAACACCGGACGACGACCAATCGCATCAGAAAGTGGCCCATAGAACAACTGCGATGCGCCAAAGCCAACCAAGAACAAGGTAACCAGTAGCTGCACGTCGGCTTGGCTGGCAGAGAGCGTTTGGCTAATCAGAGGCAGTGATGGCAGGTAGATGCTAACGCCCACTTGCCCTGTGGCAATGATCATCATCGCCAATAACATCGGCGTTTTCTTCATCGCGGCTCTCCTCTGATTAATCGATTAGCAACCAGTTTAGATTGACCACTACCAAATGATAATATAGCGTTTTGGAAAGTAATTAATTCCAAGCAAGAATCAATTGGAGGGCGTATGGATTGGATACAGAGCGTGCAAAGTTATATTCGTGTCGTCGATGAAGGAAGCTTCAATGGCGCCGCGCGCAAACTCAATACCACCAGCTCTGCGATTAGCAAGCGCATACATTGGCTCGAAGAGCGAATTGGTGTACAGCTGCTAAAGCGCACTACCCGCTCCGTCACACAAACCGAAGCGGGGGCGCTGTTTTATCAGCGAGCCAAGGTGCAACTCGATGGCTGGCAGTCCATCGTCGATGAGACACGCTCGGTCTCTCAAACCCCGGCGGGATTGTTAAAAATTGGCGCTACCCTAGCGGTTGGCTCCAAGTTTTTGGTCCAGTATCTCAATGACTTTCTGCAAATGTACCCAGAGATTCGTATTCAACTGATCACCACCACGCCGGGCCAATTGCCTACGTTGAGTCTCGACCTATTTATCAGTCGAGAAATAGAGCAGCTCAACTCGCTAAGCTTTAAGGCAACGCCACTATTTGAGCACCGCTCTGGTTTCTACGCCTCGCCTGGCTATATCGAAAAGTATGGAGAGCCGACTGAAGCCAAACAGCTCACCGAGCACAACATGTTGGTCTGGGGGGAGAGAACCCAACGTGAAATAACGCTCACCAACGGCCAAAAACTCAATTTGAGTGGTAACTTCGCCACTACCAACCCAGAAGCGCTGTTTTATGCAGCAAAAAGCGGTATGGGAGTATTGTTGAGTAACGATGTGATGATCAAAGAAGACTTAAAATCCGGTGCGCTCAAACCGATACTTAATGGTATCACTGCTGATGAAGCGACTGTTTTCGCCTACTACCCTAAGCTCGATTATCAACACACGCGTACCCAACTCTTTCTCGACTACCTCAAACAGCGCCTTAAGCAAGAACAAGGGTAACTCAGTCGACGTAACGTAATCGCCGTTTGCAATGTTATGCGACTGGTACCATATTTAATAGGTAACCCAATCAATTGATAAGTGGCCAAGCCACAGTAATAAGTGAGTTACCTATTATGGTTAGGACAATGTCGGTTAAGGCACCGTTAAGTGTGGAAACACTTAATGGTATTCTTGGTTTAGATGGGCTAGAACTGCTCAATAAAGCGACCCAAGAGTTGCACCAATACTCTCAGTCGTTTTGTACCTGTATCATTGAGTTGGATCAGTTCACTGCCAAATCCAACCTGCTTGCGTCAGCCTCAAATCAGAAGCTACAACGCAGCGTCTGTCTCTCGCCGATCAGCCGTACTAGTTACACCATCATCACTCAGTCGAGTGACGATGTGATTGTGTGCGACAAAGAGGCACAGGCGGTCCACAGTGATGAGCCCTATATCGTCGAGAATGGTCTTGAGGCTTATATCGGTGTGCCGCTGAAAACACACAATGGTGAGATTTTAGGCATCTTGCTTTCCACCTACATTGCGCCAATCGATAAGCAAGACGTCGAGGGATTAGTCTACTTCCATAAGTTGGTCGCCAACATCGTCACTCATCACCTCAAGGCTAAGTGGCTCACGGCTCGCGCAGACTCATTGGTCGATCAGCTCAGTTATGAAGTCTCCCATGACAATTTAACCGGGCTGCTCAATCGTGGTTATTTATCCGACCAATTACAAAAACTGATAGCGTCACCCAACAGTCCGTTCACTTTAGCGTACGTCGATATCGACAACTTCAAATCGATCAACGATCTATACGGCAACTATATCGGTGACCAAATCATCATTTTTGTTGCCAACACCATTAAAGAGGCACTTAAAGATAAACAGCTGGCGTATCGAATCGCCGGTGACGAGTTCGCATTCATCACCTTGTCGGGCGACCCTTTCCAGGTATGTAACACCATCATTGAGAGGTTGGAGCGCGGCTATCAAGATCAAGCGCATAATATTCAGTTTAATATCAGTATTGGCCTTGCCACCAGTGGCGGGCAAATCCACTCCGCCGATCAAATTCTCAATAACGCTAGCTTGGCTCTAAAAGATTGCAAACAGTCCAACCACACCAGCGTGCAATGTTATGATACTCATCTTAGTGCTCAATATTATCGCCGCGCATTAGTGATTGATGCATTGCGCAGTGAGCTAAGCACCGACAACATCAGTAACAGTGAGATATATGTCGTCGCACAACCGATTGTATGTAGGGATAACCCCATTTGGGATCACTTTGAAATCTTAGCTCGCTGGCAAAGTAAGGCCCTTGGCAGTGTGTCCCCGGTTGAGTTTATCGATGCAGCGGAACAGTCGGGTTTGATCGTTAAACTCGGTGAGCGTATTGTCGAGTTGGCATGCAAGGCAAAATACGAGTTAGAGCAAGGCTTAGGACATAAAGTATCTCTTAGCATTAACTGCTCGGCTCATGAGTTTAACAACTCAGCGCGTTACTTAGATCACTTGTTGCACAGCCTTCTTCAATATAACTTTTCGCCGCAAGATTTCACCATCGAGCTTACTGAAACCGTGCTGCTGACACGGACCAGTGAAGTACAGCAGATCCTGTCCAAGCTGCGTATTTTAGGCTTTAAGGTAGCACTGGATGACTTTGGAACCGGATACTCGAGCCTCAACTACATCCACAGCTACCCGATCGACTGCTTCAAAATCGATGCCAGTTTCATTCAGAATATGCTGAAAAACGAGACAGCAGAGCGCTTGGTTTGGTTGATGGTTCAGCTTGCCGAGCAACTCAACGTCTGCTTGATTGCAGAGGGGGTTGAAGATGAAGTCACGCTCGACAAGCTGTATCAGATGGGATGCAAAAAAATTCAGGGCTACTACTTTTCAAAACCAGAGCCGCCAAAACGAATTGTCGCTAACTACTTGGCTTACATAGATAAACAGCGCGTTTCAAATGGTTAGCACAGACGCTAATCCTGAGATTGTATGCTGGCGTAACACTGGTGTTCGAGCAGCAAATTGGCCACTGAAGAGGTGGTCATATGGCTGACATCTTGACCGCGACTAAGCGCAAAGCGAATATCAGTGCTGCGCACGGCCACTTTCTCGGGACAACTCAATAATGACCAGCGACGTAAGATCTCCTCGGCGCGGTAAAACTTGGCAAAACTGAACAAATTATCCGGGCCAATAACGAAGGTGAGCTGACTGTCTGGATATTGCTGTTCTAGCGCCTCTAATACCGCATAGGTGGTCACACTGTTACCAGGTTCGAACAGTCGCTCTTCTACCTCACTACGCTCAACATTGACCATCGACAGATCTTGCATGAATGCATCGACCAGTTGACAACGCACTGAGTAGTCAAGCATCTGTTTGCCCCAAGCGTGTGAAATACTCGGCAGCAGAACAACCTTGTCAAAGTGAGACAAAGACTCAATCACGCTTTTGTGGCCTAAACTTGGTGGATTAAATGCACTTCCAAATACAGCAATCTTACTCATGGGTCCCATTCACTATTGACGAAAACTGTGATCACGGTTTTCTAATTTGTTGTTTAAGGTATGATAAGGCACGGAGAGTTTAACACGTCCTCTTCATCACTGAGAAATCCCGGTGAGGGAGACCTGATAAATTTATCCGTTTTTGAATACATTGCTTGCAGGAAGGAAACATAATGGAACAGTTGATTCGCGATGAAATGCGTGTTCTGCCAACGATTGACCCTCAATTTGAAATCTCACGACGCGTGGCGTTCATTAAACGTAAACTACAAGAAGCGGGCTGCAAATCACTGATACTCGGTATCAGTGGCGGTGTCGACTCTACCACCTGTGGCCGCTTGGCGCAGCTAGCGGTAAACGAGCTGAACCAAGAAACTGAGGGTGGCTATCAGTTCATCGCAGTGCGACTGCCTTACGGTGAGCAAAAAGACGAAGACGAAGCGCAAATTGCTCTTAAGTTTATCCAACCAACCCACTCGGTATCGGTCAACATCAAAGCCGGCGTTGACGGTTTACATGCGGCTAGCCACACTGCTCTTGAAGGCACCGGATTGCTACCACAAGACAGCGCGAAAATTGACTTTGTAAAAGGTAACGTCAAAGCCCGAGCTCGCATGGTGGCACAATATGAAATCGCCGGCTATGTGGGTGGATTGGTGATTGGCACCGATCACTCGGCAGAAAACATCACCGGTTTTTACACTAAATTTGGTGACGGTGCCTGTGACTTGGCACCGCTATTCGGACTCAGTAAACGTCAGGTTCGCCAACTTGCCGCGACCCTAGGCGCACCAGAGCTATTGGTTAAGAAGGTACCGACCGCTGATTTAGAAGAGCTTGCCCCACAAAAAGCCGATGAAGATGCACTCAATCTCACTTACGACCAAATCGATGACTTCTTGGAGGGCAAACCTGTCTCTCAGCAAGTGGTTGACCGCCTAATACACATCTACACCGTCACCCAACATAAACGTGAGCCGATTCCAACAATTTACGACTAACGATTCACTCGTTTTTAGACCAAGCCCTTATCATCTTGATAAGGGCTTTTTGTAACAAATCTATCTATAAATATGTGTGATAATGCATATTTGGCGGCAAAGTTATATAACCAACGTTAGCTTAAGCCGTCTCACAATCGACTTATTATTGTCATTATCAACTAGCTAGTCGCAACGCTTTTCACTACACTATGCCGATAATGCTCTGCCCTTTCTTGGGTTGATGGCCATCGGGTGACCGAGATCGCCTCCAATACTTTGTCTTTATTCTATCGACGTAACATAGTGTATTCATATATGGAACAAGATAAATTTACCAATATTTATCGATTGCCGACCGCTATCCAGATCCGCATTGGAAAATGGCAACAGACCTTTAATGGTACTTCTGATCTTGTCATGCACCAGGCAATTGAAGTAAGAAACAAGCAGTATCGCAAATCCAGCTTTCTGCCTACTGGCTGGTGTGTACAGCCATTCGACGAGAACAACATTTCGATCACCCATCACGGTAAATACATTCAAACCGCGATGCGAACTATGCTGGATCGAAAAGTCTCATACAAACGCATTTACTTGTCTCGTTTACCGCTGGAGAAAGCAGAGCCTGGGCTTCTCGCATTTAAGCAAGAGTGGATCGCCAAGCATAACCGCGTGGCGCGCAAATACAATCAGATTAAGAAAAAGCAATTTATGCGCTTTGCTAACGAGGAGGCGGACACTCTGTATCCTTCTATCCCCAAAGGTGAGTTTGACCTTGCACTGTGGAATAAGTTAGTGGTGTCTGAACTGGGTAGTCCGAAGAAATATGACAACCCTTACTTTGTGAAAAAAGCCAAAGTGTGAAACTAACAGAAGGCAGCATTATCGCTGCCTTCGCTGTTGTTTGCCAAACTAGTAGTTAGCCAAAATTTCCTGATAGCGGCTACGCCCTTCTGCATCGGTTTGTTTGAGCATATCTAGCCCTTTTTGTAGCTTGTTGACTACCTCAGGCGGGGTTTCTCGGTTCAGTGCATAATACACATCACCTTGTTTCACCACATAAACGGTTTCAAACATCTCTGGGTCGACGCCCGCTTGTCTCGACCACCAATAGGCGGCGCGCTGTCCGTAAACCAACAAATCAATCCGCTTTTTCATTAGCTGCTCTGCAAGCACAGTGACGTAAGAGGCTTCTTGCATCGCGTCTCTGGGAATACCCAGCTCTAGTAAGCTCTGCTCGCCGATATCGTCGCGGATAACACCAATTCGATACTGCGCCATATCCAGCGGCTCGTTGATGACGATGTTGGCATCTTTACGAGCGAGAACCACAACATTGATATCAACGATAGGTCCAACCCAGCGGAATAACTGTTCTCGATGCTCAGAGCGCGTGGTGGAAAACAGTACAGAATTTTTACGCGTCAGCACCATTCGATAGGAGCGCGCCCAAGGTTGCAGAGTTATTTGCGACAGGGAAATGGGCTCATCGACCATTTCACTCGCTGCCAGTAGCAGGTCCACAGAATAGCCGGTTATTTTCCCATCTTTCATGTAGTTAGCTGGAGGGTAAGCTTCGGTGTAAAACTTAATGTCGCGCAAGTCATTCCCAGCCCCAAGGGCTGCGCTGGCCCAGAGCGTTATCATGGTCGCCATTGCCCAGCGACGGATAGATTTATAATCACACACTCTCTCGCCCTCCATTGGTTCCTTATTTAAAATTAGTTCAATCAATAACGAACTTCTAAGCCGGAAGAGAATTAATTTTTTAACGCGGGCTTAAATAGCTTAAATGAGGGTGCTGCGGCCACCAGATAAACCGCGCCAGCAGCGCAGATAAAACCGAGTAAGCCTAACTCGTCAAAGCTCTCACCAAACATGATCCAAGCTTGGAGTGCCGTGGTGGGTGGCACAAGATAAAAAACGGATGCTACGTTTGCCGCTGCGCCATGCTCGACCATATACAGGAGCAGCAGAATCGCCACACAAGAGAGGACAACCACTAACCAAATCAAAGTGAAAACAAATGTGGTACTCCACTCCACTTGCATAGTCTCAAAACTCAGTGCATAGGGGGCAAATAGCAAGCCGGCAGCAAAATACTGCACTGTCGCACTGCCAACAAGATCAACCCCTTGGCAGAATTTTTTTTGATACAGGGTGCCCAAGGTAATACCAACCAGAGACATCATGCACACCATCACCGCTAATGCTCGATGCTGCTCTGACTGCCAATCCATTTTGCCAAGCAGGACTAAGCTGATGCCCACAAAACCCAGTCCTAATCCCAGCCACTGCGAGGGCTTAAACGTTTGCCTAGCAAAGCCAACGAGCAGTAAAGCGGTGACAATTGGTTGTAAGCCGACTAGCAGTGAGGCCAACCCTGACGGCATCCCCAAATCGATCGCGATATAGGTACCGCCCAAGTAAAACCCGTGAATCAATACCCCAACCACAGCGCAGTGAAGTAATGCATAGCCTGTTGGCAAACGCCGCCTTAGCAACACGATAAGCAGCGCAAACAGGGCGACATTGGCGAGCATTCGGATTGAAAGTAAGGTCGCAGGCTCAGCGTATTGAAGGCCGAACCTGGCGCCGACAAAGCCTGAGGCCCACAGCACCACAAACACAAATGGAATTAATCGAATCAACATTGCTGTTACTCTGGCTTTTCTATAGTGAATACAGTTACTTTATTAGGTACAGAAAAAGCTTAAAGGCACAGGTGGCATTTTTTATATGGGTACAGATTTATGAACCTCAGCAGTAAATACTTGATGGTCGAGGGATACATTAAAGCGAAGATTGAACAAGGGCACCTGAGCAAAGACGACAAACTTCCGTCAATCAGAGCGCTGAGCAACGAACTCAACGTCAGCAAAAATACCGTCATCCGGGCCTATCACGAGCTTGAAGCACAAGGTTTTATCAAAGCTATCGAAAAGTCTGGCTACCGGGTATGCTCAGCGCCGATAGTCAAAACGCATGTTTCACCGCCGAATCCCGTCGATCTGCTGTCACGCTGCAAAGAGATCCTTAGTTACTCATCGCAACTAGAGTGGTTGGCAACCGGCTCTGCGCACCCATGCATTGATTCCCCTGCCATTCGCTCCCTCTATGCCGAAATAGGACGCCATAGTCGCCAGCAAAGTCACACCCCAAGTCACTATCAGCTCCCTCCCGGCAATCAGCTACTGATCGATCACGTCAGTAAAATCAGCCGTGAGTTAGGTGCTCCGGTATCAAGTAGTGACATCGCCATCACTCATGGCGCTCAGCAAGCGATCAGTCTGGCGCTTCGTGCGATTACCCGTCCCGGCGACATCGTCGCGGTAGAGTCACCTTGCTACTTTGGCAATCTATTGCTGATGGAGTCATTGGGCTTGCAAGTGGTCGAGATCCCCAGTTGCCCGCGCACCGGAATGGACCCAAAACAGTTGAAAGATGCGATTGAGCAGTGGCCAATCCAAGCTATCGTGGTCACACCAAACTTCACCAATCCAACCGGGGCGAGAATGCCTCTCGACAAGCGAATAGCTCTACTCGAGGCGGCACAATCCATCGCTATCATTGAAGATGATGTGTTTGGCGCTCTCAGTTTTGAAGCGCCTCTGCCCACACTGAAAGCGCTGGATACTCAGGATAGAGTGATCTATGTGAACTCGCTGTCTAAAATGCTCGACTCTCGGCTACGCATTGGCTGGATTGCCGCCGGGCGCTATCAAGGAATAATAGAAAAGTTCTTGGTCAGCGATAATATGGGCAGCTTGAACCTAATGCAGTCGGCGGTAGCAGACTTTCTTAGTCGCGGCAAATACAAACAGCACGTGAAGAAAATGCAACGCGACTATCAGACAAAAACGCGCCAGTTTTGCCTTCAGTTGTCATCGGCGCTTGACCAATATCCCAACTTAACTGGTCAGTATCAGCTGCACTGCCCACAAGGCTCTTTTATTGTTTGGTTGATATTACCCGAAAGCACAGACAGCGAACGTCTTTACCAACAAGCCAAACAACACGCTATTTCAATTTTGCCTGGCACTTTGTTTGCGACACAAGGCCAGTATCGTCACTGCATTCGGTTTAGCTGCTCTAACTATACCTCTCACCCCGATTGGCAAGGTGCAGTTGCAAAGCTGGCGAGGCTCATCCATCATCAAGTAAACGAATAAGGAGCATGCGATGACGGAACACACTCAGCCAGACGACGTAATTCAGTTTTGGTTTCATGAGCTCGAGCCGAAAGATTGGTTTAGCAGCAGCCTTGAATTAGACCAGCGCATCACCTCTCGGTTTTTACCGCTACTAGAGCGCGCCGCACAATGCGAACTTGCCCACTGGCGTGATAGTGCGCAAGGGCGTTTAGCGGAAATTATCGTCCTCGACCAATTTTCACGAAATATCTACCGCAATACACCACGTGCATTTAGTCAAGACCCGCTCGCCTTAGCCCTCGCTCAAGAAGCGGTTAGTTTAGGCGTTGATCAGAAACTGCCTATTGAGCAGCGCAGTTTTCTCTACATGCCTTATATGCACAGCGAGTCGGCTCTCATTCACACCCAAGCGCTGGTGTTGTTCAATACACCAGGCCTAGAACATAACTATGAGTTTGAGCTTAAACATAAAGCCATTATCGACCAGTTTGGTCGCTACCCGCATCGCAATAAGATTTTGGGTCGCGAAAGTAGTGAGCAAGAGTTAGCTTTCCTCGAACAGCCGGACTCTAGCTTTTAATCGTCAGTAACTGCGGCTAACGAACTCAGTTTCCTGCACCGCATGAATATGATTGGTGTAGGAAGCTAATGCGTACATGACGTTGGCCAGTAGATTGGCATATCGAAACAGAATCGGCGCGGGCGATTTTTTACCAGAATGTTCAACGGCGACCAAAGCTCTCACGATTTTCTTTGCCTGTGTACGACACAGATGCAGTTCCGCAGCAATCGGATGTCCACCTGGCAAAACAAAACCTTTGAAACCGCCATCCAGCTTGTCACGTAGCGTATTGTAGTCGCGATAGAGTTCCTGCAACTGCGACTCTTCAATCGCCATTTTGCCACGCACAGAACCGTTCAAGTGATACACGTTGGGTTGTACCCGATTCAAGATGTGTCGGGTTAAATCATCCAAGTCCATGGTCAGCACTAAACCAATACGACTGCACAACTCATCAGCTGCAATTTCAAAGTCACAAACTGGGCTTTGCTCGTAAATGAATGGGTAGCAGATTTCTCCGTGATCTTTGCTCACTGGGCGCATATCAAATTCCTTAGTAACAACAAAGGAGCCGACTTGGCTCCTTGGTGGTAGATTACTGGCTCATGACCCAATAGTCACTACGAGACTTTTTTGTGTCCTTCTTGCAAGTGAACAAAATCAACTAAGTCGTCTCCAGCCACTTGGTAAGCTTGGCCGAAACCTTTCACAAACAGCCCTTTTTCTGCTTTGAAGTTGAACAAAACAAAATCTTGCAGCTGACTCAAACCCTCAATGATTTCACCAAATCGCTGCTCCATTTGCGCAATGACTTGTTGCCACTGCTCACTGTCGCGGGGGACCACGGTTGCAACGGCATCAAAAGTCAGACGCTTACGCGCAAAGAGCTGTTTGGCTTCTTGTTCATCCTCAATCATCATGATCGACACATTAGGATTCACTTGCAAGTTACGAGCATGGCGAGCGATTTCAGAAATTAGCACGAAGTAGCCCTGCTGATTTTGCACAAATGGCGCATAGCTGACATTGGGACGCCCCTGCTCATCCACCGTTGCCAATTGTAGCGTCTGTCTCTGCTGACGAAACTCTTTGATTTCTGGTCCCAAACGCCCCTGTAGTCGCTCTTGCTTGACCTTTTGATCCATGTTGGCTCTCCTACCTTTCTCTAAATTGATTATTTTTTTAATTCTTGTTGCCACTGTTTAAATTGGGCAACTTGATCGGCAATCAGTTCACGCTTCTCATTGCGACCAAGGTAAACTTTAAAGATGTTGTTTCCTTGCACGCAAAAGAAACCAAAATAGTGGCTCTCTCGGCCCATAAACGGCTTGCTGACCAAAGCGACGTGTTTGATGTTCTCAAGCTTGAGGTGACCATGTAACTCACCTTCTCGCCCCATTAAGTTGTAATAGCCACGAGCGACTTTGCCTTTCGGAAACGGCGCTTTCACCTCAAAAATAGAGCCAAATGAGTGCACGATTGTGGTCACTGGACCAAAACCAACCAGGCCTTCAAGGATGGATTGAGCTTGTTCACCCTCCACTAGGGTAACCATATCAGCCGGCAATGAAGCCACTACGTCATACTCAGACACACCGAGTTTCTCTGCTATTGCCGAAGGAAGTAAAGTGGGCTCTTGCTCAAGCAGTAAAGCCACTTGTTGTGATAATTGATTCATGGTGATTCCATTTATACTGCAACGACATCAATCGCGCTTTGTTGTTGATAATCTAATACCTCAATACAGGCTTGGGCGAGACTCACTGCCCAAAAGCGACCTGCCAAGGTTAAACTCAGCGTGTGTTGCTCAAGCTGGACCAAGCCTTTTTCTTGCCATACGCCAAAGAGTGGCGCCAAATAGTCAAACGCATTGACACCGAAGACGCTTGGCATCAACCGCTTGGCGAGAAAGCCTGAGTCAAAACCCGATTTCAACGCCGCAAACACAGGCTCTAGGGGGTGCTGTTTGCTCAACATGGCAATCGTACTTTGGTCCGATTTCATCGCTTCCATGTATGTGTTGAGTGTGCGGTGGTTCATCATAGAGTAGCCGCCAATGTTGCCCCCGGCTCCACAACCTATCGGCAGCACTTGGGCGTAAGTCTTGGCCAGCGAGTTGTATTGACTGCGTTCGCGGTTGTCGAGCGCCCAATGGTTCACGCTCAATTGCTTGATCCGATGTGAACGCATGAAGGCATCTCCGAGCTGATACATGTCGGCTTTTTGCGCGCTGGTCGCCGGTGTCGGCAGCTTGCCTTTTTCCACCAAGTTGAGCATAGGGGCACTCCCCCCCACCACCAGCTGATACAAATCCAAGCCATGCGCGCCAGTGGAGAGAAAATCGTTTAAGTCCTGTTCAAACACTTCGAGAGTTTGGTAAGGCAATCCATACAGCAAATCGATAATAATCGGCGCTGCCTGACTCGCACTGAGGCTTGCCACTCGCTCCAGTACTGCGTCGCGATCATCGAGGCGTTTTGCACTGCGGCGAACTTGAGTATTAAAACTTTGCACGCCAAACGAGAAACGGTTAAACCCTCCTTCCAGCGCTCGATCAAACATCTCGTCACTAAAACGATTGATCCTTCCTTCCAAGGTAATTTCACAGTCGGTGCTAAGTGGGAATCGGCTTCGAATCAACTGACCCAATTGCTCGATCTGTTTGGCTGAAAGGTCGGTGGGCGTGCCTCCACCGACATAGACGGCATGAAACAGGCCAGACTGAGTCCACGGCAACGACGCTTTATGTTCAATCTCTTTGACGAGAGCATCGAAGTAGTCATCCACCATTTGCCGACTGGCTGCGTTTTGAAAGAAATTACAAAACGTGCAGCGCACTCGGCAAAATGGGATATGAATGTACAAACAGCGTTTCTCATGCTTGCCAGCTTGATGCTGATACAGATGGTTGAGTGTCGGTTGCTGCTGCGCAGGTGACACTACTGTGCCAAAGCCTCCCGCATGGGCAGAGCGCTTTTGCTCAAACGCAAACCGAAGCGGATCGGGATGATCCGCCCCTAAAATAGATTCACCAAAATGATGGATGTTAAGCATTTTATCGCTCTCTCAGCGCTTAATGGCTCTAGCCTTAAACGACAATTATCAAATCTGCAGCGGATCATAATTTGCCAATAATGATAATGCAATTGATAATTGATCTTATTTGCATTCTAGGCAATAATCAGCGCAGTTTTACTATCAATGATAGTTAGAGGGCGAGAGAAGTGAACATCAAGCGATACGCTATTGCAGCAGGTATCTCTTTGGCAGCGCATTCTGCACTGCTGATGGTTACGCAGCAACAAAAGGCATTCGCCATGCCAGCAGGCGCGCAGTCGAACGCGGTATCGATTAACTTTGCTGCGCTGCCAAAACCTAAGCCTGCGCCAAGTGAATCCAAGGCGCAATCCAAAACAACACCACAGGAAACGACAACAGCAAAACCTAAGCCACCGGTTGAGGCGACCAAAGCCGTGTCTAAACCCGTTGTTAAAAAGCCGAAAAACAACAAGGTGATCAAGCAGAAGGTTGAGCCATCGCGAAAAGTCGCGCGTGAACCTGTCGCCAAAAAGCCGGATACAGCCCCCAATAAGCCAGAGCAAAAGAGCAAGGTGGAAGAAGTGCGCCCAGCGCCGGTACCACCGACTGAGACGCAAGAAAAGCAGGTCAACAGCGGCGTGAGTTCACAGCCGGTCTTAGTTACTCGCCCTTCGTTTTTATCGCGTCCCTCGGCACCGCAATACCCTCGACTCGCGCGCAAACGCGGTATCGAAGGCGTCGCTTTGTATGAAGTTTGGCTTGATGAAGAGGGTAAGCAATTAAAACAAGTGCTGATCTCCTCATCTGGTGCAACCGTGCTCGACAAATCGGCCTTAGAGGCGATCAAGCAGTGGCAATTTTCGCCCCACTCTGTCGATGGACAAAAAATGGCCCATCGCGTGCAAATCCCTATTCGTTTTAAATTGGATTAATAATGGAACAGATACAACAACTACAACAGCACCTTGGCTTGATGACCTGGCCGTTGGTGATTTGTTCAACCCTGACGGTGATGATCATTGCCGAGCGCCTATTTCAAGTGTTACTGAGCCTAGGCGTGGGCAAACGCGCGATTCGCAAACAGCTACTCACGATCAGTCCAACCAATAGCCAGCAAATTGAAGCGCTCGCCGATTCGATGTCGAGCAAACGCCCCTTGCTGTATCAGGGTGTGGCGATGCTGTTATCGCACCACTCTTTTGCCAAGTCTCTTCGCGAAGATGCCGCTGGAATGTGGCTACATGAGAAACGCCACCAGCTTAACTCTGGATTACGCTTACTGACTTTGATTGGTGTTATCAGTCCGCTGATTGGTCTACTCGGTACCGTGCTGGGACTGATTGACATGTTTAAAGGCGTCGCCGCATCTACTGGCAACATTACCCCGAATGATTTGGCGGATGGATTGGGCCTCGCCATGCGCACCACTGCCGCTGGCTTGATGATCGCTCTACCTGCGATTGCCGGCGCTCAACTACTGGGTTTATGGGCAGACCGAGTGATGGCCAAGCTCGAACATACGTTGAATTACGTCAACTTATGGTTAGAAGGGATCGGTTGGCAACCTGATTGCACCGACGTTGAGTCAACACCTGAGACTGCGCTTACTGAGGTCACTCAATGATCAAAGCACCACAACCAACCACGAGTATGGGGTTAAGCCCTGATCTCACGCCTCTGCTCGACATCATCTTTATCGTGATGGTGTTTTTAATGCTCACCGCAGCAGTAAAGTTGGAATCCTTGGATGTCGATCTGCCCGCGTCTGATTCACCCGCAGTGGCTGAGGTCGACCAAAAATCAATTACTGTCAATCTATTAGCCGAGGAGCCTTATTGGGCGATCAATGGTCAGCGTTATCTTGATTGGCAAAACTTTACCTTAGCGCTGTTAGATGAGCACAACACTAAGCAGACCCCGATTGTTATCGGCGCCGATAAAACAGCAGAGGTGCAACACCTCGTCAAGCTGCTCGGGTTTTTGCAACAAAATGGCATCCAAGCAACTCAGTTGCTTACTGAAGAAAATCAATAATCGAGTTCTCCTATGTTAAATCGCACCTTTTTTCGCGCCGTTGGCGCCGTGTTTATTGCTCTTGCTAGCGCAACCAGCGCTGCCGATTCTAGAATCGTCAGTGCGGGCAGCGCGGTAACTGAGCTTGTATTTGCCTTAGAACAACAGCAACAGCTCGTCGCCGTTGATGTGACCAGTTCACTGCCCGCTGAAATGACACTGCCTAAAATCGGTTACCATCGCCAACTTTCCGCCGAGGGTATCTTGGCATTAGGGCCGAACCGGATTATTGGCTCTGATGAAATGGGACCACAGACGACATTAAGTCAACTTCGCTCCGCTGGAGTGGCAGTGGATATCGTCAATAGTGAGCCGACAGCGCAAGGTTTGATCAAAAGAATTGAACAGATTGCCCAATTAACCGGGGCTGAAACGCAAGGAGAAGCGCTGACCCAACAAGTAAGTCAACAAATTGCCCGTCTGCAAGCCAATCAATCCAACAACTCGCTTAGCGCTAAAAAAGTGCTGTTTCTGCTGCTGCACGAGGGCAGACCCGCCAATGTCGCCGGCGCACAGACAACACCGAATGCGATTGTAGAACTGGCTGGCGGTATCAACCCGGCCGCAGATACGATCACCTCTTACAAGCCACTTTCGACTGAAGCTCTGGTGCAAATGCAACCGGATATTATCTTGGTCAGTGGCCGCAGTTACGACAAACTGGGCGGCGCTGACGCCATTTTAGAGAAAATGCCGATGCTTGCTGCTACTCCTGCCGGAAAAAACAAGCGCTTGATCCAGATAGATGGTCGTGCCCTTGTGGGTGGTCTGGGGCTTAAGAGCTTGGCTGAAGCTGAGCGTCTTAGCGCTCTGATTGACTAGTGAGCACCCCGATATGTTGTTACGTCGTCCTCCGCTTCGCTATCTGCTGTTGTTTATTGCCGCAGCGCTTGCCCTAACTGCGCTCAGCTCGATTACTGTGGGCCCAATGGAAATCAGTTTCACTCAAAGCTTACAAAGCTTGGTGTTTCGCTCTGAGCAGTTAGCGCCTCACATCAATTTGGTGATTCACGATATCCGCGTGCCACGCACTCTGCTGTGTATGTTGGTTGGCGCCATCTTAGCTCTGTGTGGCACGGTTATGCAGGGGCTGTTTCGCAACCCGCTGGCCGAGCCGGGGATTATTGGCGTGTCGGCCGGTGCCTCGCTTGGTGCTGCCCTTGCCATCGTTTTGTTTGCCTCTATCTCTGAGCGTTATCCACTATTTATGAACGTGGCGGCGCTGCCGCTGTTCGCGTTTATAGGCGGAGCCTTGACGACCATCTTGGTGTACAAACTTGGCACCAGTAAAATGGGCACCTCGGTAACCATCATGCTACTGGCTGGTGTCGCTATCAGTGCACTGTCGGGAGCCGGCATTGGTTACTTGAACTTTGTCGCCGATGACCAAATGCTACGAGACTTGTCACTGTGGTCAATGGGCTCTCTGGCCGGTGCCAACACTGCCAGTCTGCTGCTTTGCTCTGTCACATTGGCGACGCTGCTCGCCCTGTTTCTGCGCAAGGCCACCGCGCTCAATGCGCTGCTGCTCGGCGAAGCGGAAGCGCGTCATCTCGGGATTGAAGTTCAAGCGCTCAAGCGTCAATTGATCCTACTGACAGCGATCGGCGTAGGGGTGACCGTGAGTGTCGCTGGCATGATTGGTTTTATCGGTTTAGTGATCCCTCACCTAGGTCGAATGATATCCGGACCAAACCATCAATCACTGCTTCCTCTCTCGGCGCTACTTGGTGCCTTACTGCTGACCAGTGCCGATATGTTCGCGCGCATCGCTGTTGCCCCTGCCGAGCTTCCGGTCGGGATTGTCACTGCGCTCATCGGCGCCCCTTTCTTTATCTATCTATTGTTTAAGCAACGAGGAAGAATACTCTAATGAGCACGATTGCGTTATCGGGCCGTCACCTATCGCTCAAATTTGCCGATAGAGCCGTACTCGACGATATCAACATTGATATTCATTGTGGGCAAGTGACCGCATTGCTCGGGCCAAATGGTGCGGGCAAAAGTACCCTACTCAAGCTGCTTAGCGGCGAGATCCCATCAGACAATGACATTCGCTATTTCGGCCTTCCCAAACAGCAATGGCCATTGGCAAAACTCGCCAAGCACCTGGGCATGTTGCCTCAGCATAGCACGCTCAGCTTTCCTTTTTTGGCCCATGAAGTGGTTGAACTAGGCGCAATACCGCTAGACGAGCCAAGCAAGGTGGTGGCTTCACTGGCAAAAGAGAAGATGGAAATGACCGACGTCTTACACCTCGCGAAGCGCCCATACCCCTCTCTTTCAGGTGGAGAGAAACAGCGCTTGCATCTGGCGCGTGTGCTGGTTCAACTTGCCTATTCAGGAGAGCAGACAATTTTAATGCTCGATGAACCCACTTCGGCGCTCGATCTCGCCCATCAGCAAAACACGCTACGAATTGCCCGCGAACTTGCGCGAAACACCAACGCCGCCGTGGTGGTTGTGCTACACGACTTAAACCTTGCTGCGCAGTTTGCCGACCGTATGGTCGTGCTACACAATGGCAAAATAGTCTGTGACGACAGGCCAGAAAACGCCTTGAGTGCTCAATTACTTAAACAAGTTTACCATTATGACGCGATCATCAGCCGCCACCCCACCTTAGGCTTTCCCTACATACATCCCGCCGCTTAACGGAAAAGACGCAAAGCTAAACTATACTCAGGAGAAAGCGTCAAACTAAGGAGATGGATATGCGTCGCTTCATTCAAGCCATTGTTTTAGCGAATGCCTTGCTCTATATGCAGGTGGTCAACGGGCATGCCTTCGACGATATTCCTCACTTAACTGTCTGTGGCGATGCGATTGATTGGCGCCCCTACACTTATCAAACCCAAAGCCAAGATGAAGTGGATGGGTTTGATAAGCGCATTCTCGATGCCGCGCTTGGTAAACATGGTGTTAGCTATGACTTCATCATCACCTCTTGGTCACGCTGTTTGAAAGGGACAAAAAATGGCACCTTCGATCTCTCGGTCAGTGCCTCTTATAGCGATGAGCGTGCGGACGATTACCTCTATACCGACTGGTATTACACCATCACCCCCTACTATTTATTTTCAAGCCAACAATTTCCAAATGGTTTGAACATCAAAGATGTCAAAGATCTCGAATCCTATCGAGTATGCGGCAACTTTAGCTACAACTACCAAGACTTCCAGCTTAGTGATATTGAACCGGTCGGCCACTCGATTCCAGAGCTGCTCAGATCGCTCAGTAGTGGTGAGTGCGATGTTTACTTAAGCTGGGGCGAAATCTTGTATGGCAACAAAACTCACCGAGAGCAACCTTATATCGACGAGGAGTTTGTCTTTCACCCCATTCCAAATATGGAACCGCATAAGTTCTATATGCTTATTTCCCGAGAGCTCGAAAGCGCGGACAGCCTCAAAGCGTTGCTTGATGAGCAATTTCAACAGCTGAGAGTAGAGGAAGCGCGCTCAGAGTAGTTGTCGCCTTAGACCGGTACGCTCTAGTACCCGCGTTGAGATTTCCTCTACGGATAAAGAAGAGGTATTGATATAAGGAATCGCTTCGCGGCGAAACAGCGCCTCAACGGTTTGTAGTTCATGCACGCACTGCTCATTGCTGGCGTAATCACTGCCCGCCAAGCGGTTTTCGCGAATTTCGGTTAAACGCTCGGGGTTAATGGTTAACCCAAACAGCTTGTGACGATAAATCTCAAATTCTGGTAACAGCTTCATACGTGCCAAATCATCATCAATAAACGGATAGTTAACCACTCGCAAACCAAACTGCATCGCCATGTAAAGGCTAGTTGGAGTTTTACCACTGCGCGATACGCCGAGTAAGATGATATCAGCCTGCTCAAGCCCTTTGAGCGTGATGCCATCATCGTGAGCCAAGGTGTACTCTATTGCCGCAATTCGATCGAAGTATTTGTCTGAGTCACGGCCAACACTGCGTGAGCGCTGCAATTTCGGCTTGGGCTGCATTTGAATGTCATCCTGCACCCGCTGGACGATGCTTTCGAGCACATCGTAACCGTAGCAGTTGGCGGCGAGTAGTTTTTCTCGCAGCTCAGGCAATACCAACGAGAAGAACACTAACGGTTTGACACCATTTTTCTGGTATGAAGTGTCGATCTCTTTGACCAAATCAGCCAATTTGTCTTCACTTTCAACAAAGGGAAAGGTTTTCTCGTTGGCTTGAAATGGAAATTGACCCAGAACAACATGGCCCAATGTCTCACATGTTATGGCGGTTCCGTCAGAAACATAGAACACATCACGACTTTGACTTTCAATTTGCATTTTATTTTAAACTTTCAAATTCTTTTGAGTAGGATACTAGCCATAATATCGATAATAAAACCTGGCTGGCTGTTACGTCCCCCACAGCTTTAACAATTCCTAGTGAATTTTTTTGAGCTTATACGTAATCGTTTGCCTTAAATCCCTACGCTGCAATGTTTCTGGAGAAAGACATGCAAAAAAACACCCTCTGGTTCGATGGTCTATCGATGGAAGATGTCGACAAAGTCGGCGGTAAAAATGCTTCACTTGGCGAAATGGTTTCTAACCTAGCCAACGCTGGCGTTTCAGTACCGAACGGTTTTGCGACCACTTCTTATGCGTTTAACCAATTTCTTGATTACGAAGGACTGGATGACCGTATTCATCAATTGTTAGATGAACTAGACGTTGACGATGTAGACGCTCTGCGCAAGACAGGTGCTACTATCCGTCAATGGGTACTAGAAGCCCCCTTCCCTGCTGATCTCGAGCAAGAGATTCGCGACAATTACCACACACTCATCGAAGGCAACGACGAGTTATCCGTTGCGGTGCGCTCGTCTGCGACCGCCGAAGATTTGCCCGACGCCTCATTTGCCGGTCAACAAGAGACCTTCCTCAATGTCAAAGGCATAGAGGCAGTGCTTGAAGCGACCAAGCATGTCTACGCTTCTCTATTTAACGACCGCGCGATCTCATATCGTGTTCACCAAGGATTCGATCATCGTGGTATCTCGCTGTCGGCAGGCATCCAACGCATGGTGCGCTCAGACAAAGCATCTTCTGGCGTCATGTTTACTTTGGACACGGAATCAGGCTTTGATCAGGTGGTGTTCATCACCTCATCTTGGGGCCTGGGTGAAATGGTGGTTCAAGGCGCGGTTAACCCTGATGAGTTCTATGTACACAAGCCGTTACTCGAGGCAGGTCACCAGCCAATCGTCAAAAAAACCTTCGGCTCTAAACTGGTCAAGATGATCTACTCAGCCAACCAAGAAATTGGCAAGCAAGTAGACATCATCGATACCAATGAGCAAGAGCGTCAGAGCTTCTCGCTAAACGATGACGAGATTAAAGAGCTGGCGAAACAAGCGATGATCATTGAGCAGCACTATCAGCGTCCGATGGATATTGAGTGGGCCAAAGATGGTATTGATGGCAAGCTGTATATAGTGCAAGCCCGACCAGAAACCGTTTGTTCACAAAGCGAGCAGAACGTCATTGAGCGCTATGAGCTAAACAACAAAGCTGAAGTATTGATTGAAGGCCGAGCTATTGGTCAGCGCATCGGCGCCGGAACAGTGCGCTTGGTTGATTCACTCGATCAAATGTCGCTGGTTCAAGACGGCGACGTACTGGTGACCGACATGACAGACCCAGACTGGGAGCCGGTCATGAAAAAAGCCTCTGCGATTGTGACTAACCGAGGTGGGCGCACTTGTCATGCAGCAATCATTGCGCGTGAACTGGGCATTCCAGCTATCGTCGGTTGTGGTCAGGCGACCACGCAATTGACCGATGGTATGACAGTGACTGTCTCTTGTGCCGAAGGTGAAACGGGTTATGTTTACCAAGGTGAGTTAGATTTCGAAATTAAGCGTTCAGCGGTAGACGAGCTGCCACTGCTGCCAACCAAAGTGATGATGAATGTCGGTAACCCAGACCGCGCCTTCGACTTTGCGCAAATCCCGAACGAGGGGGTTGGCCTAGCTCGACTCGAATTCATTATCAACAAGATGATCGGCATTCATCCCAAAGCCCTGCTCAATTTTGACCAACAGAGCGACGAACTGAAAGCTGAAATCAGTCAGCGTATTCGTGGCTACCAAGACCCTATCGACTTCTATGTCAGCAAACTGACTGAAGGCATTGCGACCATCGCCGCCGCATTCTGGCCAAAGCGTGTCATTGTGCGTATGTCGGATTTCAAGTCGAACGAGTACAGCAATCTAGTCGGTGGTCAAGACTACGAGCCGCATGAAGAGAACCCGATGCTTGGCTTCCGCGGTGCCTCGCGTTACATCTCTCCGGTATTTGAGGACTGTTTTGAACTCGAAACTCAAGCGATCAAACGTGTTCGCAATGAAATGGGCCTGAAAAATGTCGAAATCATGATCCCGTTTGTCCGCACGCCGAGCGAAGCGGCATCAGTGATTGATCTATTGGCTAAGTTCGATCTTCGCCGCGGCGATCAAGGACTGAAAGTGATTATGATGTGCGAGCTACCATCGAATGCCGTGCTAGCCGATGAGTTCCTCAAGTACTTTGATGGTTTTTCTATTGGCTCCAACGATATGACCCAATTGACACTGGGCCTAGACCGAGACTCAGGAGATGTCGCGCACCTGTTTGATGAGCGCAATCCAGCGGTTAAAGCCATGCTTAAAATGGCGATTGATGCGGCGACTAAAGCTGGCAAATATGTCGGCATTTGTGGCCAAGGCCCTTCTGACCATGAAGATCTTGCTGAATGGTTGATGGAACAAGGCATCAGTTCGGTATCGCTCAACCCTGATACCGTCATCGATACCTGGTTGCAGTTGGGTAACGTCAGTAAGTAACATCTACGATGAAAAAAGGCTTCCGATTGGAAGCCTTTTTTACATTAACTCGTAGTTTGCGGTTTCGTCTGCTGCGCCAGCTCAATTTCACGCTGCTGCAACATCTTGTCCATCTCATCACGCTTAGCCTTGAATGCGGCCATCTGCTGCTTGGGTACCGAGTTTGCCATCGGGATATTCGCCTTCATCGCATTGACTGGACGACCACGATCGATCAGCTCATAGTGAATATGCGGCCCTGTCACTCGCCCTGTCGCACCAGAAAGGCCAATACGTTGTCCACGCGACACCTTCTGTCCTTTGCGGACTAGGATTTTGCTCAAGTGCAGATAACGGGTTTTGTAACGGCTTCCGTGCTGGATCACCACGTAGTTGCCGGCGTATGGGTGTTTACGTGTCATCACCACTACCCCATCACCTGTTGACACTATCGGCGTTCCAGTTGGCGTCGCCCAGTCGGTGCCATTGTGTGGCGCAACTCGCCCAGTCACCGGATGTTTTCGGTTAGGGTTGAAGTTTGAGCTTAAGCGATAGCCGCCATTAACAGGTCTGCGTTGAAACGCGCGCTGCAAACTGTCACCCTTGGCGTCATAGTACTGGCCATCGCTATGCAAGTACGCCGATAACACTCGACCGCGATTGTAAATCTTAACCGCTTGAATCTCGCGATTGCCGGTTAACTGCTCACCGACAAACTGTCTAGACTGAACCACTTCAAAACGGTCACCTGCACGTAAATCACGGGCGAAGTTGATTTTATCTTTAAGCAAGCTCACCACCTGCTCTATTTCACTTTTGCCCAGTCCAAGTGTGTTTACAGATTGGGAAAAACTTCCGTTGATCTCGCCGACCATCGCAAAGGATTTCCACTCACCCGGTATGGTGACATCACTAAATTCATAGCTACCGTCATCCATTCGCGTATAAACCGCGCGCTCGACCAAACTAAACTCAAGCTCCATTTTCCCCAGCGCTTGTGTCTCCTCATCTCGCCAAAAACGTAAGACGTTGCCCGGTTTCAAGGTGTCTAACGCCAGAAAGTTGAGGTCCGTTTCCATGATTTTCATCAGCTCGCTGTAGCCAAAGCCTAGCTGCTGAAAAATGCTGCTGAGGTTGTCGCCTTTTTGAATGGTGTACTCATAGTTGGGCACATCTGCGATGACATCACTCTCTTGAAGGATGTCATTCACCAGGCTCGATTCAGGAAGAGAGAGATCAATGGTGCGTTGATAATGGCCGTTTTCCGGAGAAGAGAGGGAAATCGCAGCAAGGATAGGCAAGCTAAGTACCATCATCTTCTTTGGCCGCGATAGCCCTTGGAAGCGAGACTTCAAACTTCTAGACTGCACAATTTGACCTAATCATTGAAATTACCAAAGGCCTAAGAGTACGAATTTCTATCTGCGTTGTCATCTGACATGAGTCAAATTCAAATAAAAAAAGGCGCAAAATGCGCCTCTATTGACAGAATTTAACCTAAAAGGTCAAAACCATAACAATTACTGATAAGTCGACACTAACGCGTTGTCTTCACCAAAACCGTTTGGTCGGTACTGGTCTGCCTGCGGGTCATTGACCCACTTTTCATCATCAACTAAGTAGCGAAACTCGAAATGCTGATCTTTGGGTAAGCGGGTTTTAAACTTGTAGCTCTTTGATTTAGCGACTCGCTTCATTTCGGCAGGTTGCCAATCGAGAAAGTCTGCCACTATCGACACGGATTGGTTCACCTGCGCGGCATCGAGTTCAAAGGTCACTTCGACCTCATCTTTGGTTTTGAAAAAACGTTTATTGATCATATTTAACTCCATTAACGACAATTAAGGTCCATCTCATAACTTGTTAGGTTAAATAATAAGCAATACATCACACATACTCAATACCGGAGGCTAGCCGCATAACTATTGCTTTGCCAAACTATCTTGTTCGGTCAATTTGAACAGTATAGTGGTTATTTGGCTCGGTTCCTCTGCCATAGATTGATGAGCATCACGTTCTTGAATTGTGACCGTGACTAAATTTCCTTTTTGCTCAATATCTTTGAGCACAATTCGATCACCAATAAACTCAGCTTCGGTGCTGACCATACGTTGGCGGAAACTGTCGTACTGACTCAGCGCTAAGTAGGTAAAGCGTCCAGAGCCTTGATTACTCACCACGATGGGATGCAGGTAACGCGTCTCATCAATTTGGCGCAGATACTGAGTGTCTACTACAATATCGCCTCGCTCCGCCCCTTCTTCATAGCTGCCACGGTAAACGCCTGGCGCCACTTGGTCGCTGATAAAACTGAACGCCTGGCTCTCTGGCACTTGGATTGTCCATGGGTTCGCCGTCGCCCGTTCAAACACCTCGCCCATAATTGCATCATTTCGTGGTGCTTGATTGGGAAACTTAGCTAAAATTTCTTCATCGGATAAGCTAAATCGATATAAACCCGCCGCGGTCACAATCACGAGCAGGACAATAGGTATCAATAATATCAACGGGATGGGTAACCAGCGTTTTTTCATTTGAGGTGAGGTTTCTTCAGTAATCATTGTTAGGTTCAGTATGTTAGCAGGCTAACTCAAGGAGATACAATGACAAAACCTTTCCTGCCCCGGGCGTCTCGATATACCTACAGCGTAAAAGTGGTTGGGTGAAATTTGATTGTCAACTCGAACCCAACACCTAATTTCGTTCGTTGTTTTTTACCGTAAACCCTATTCGTTGATGTTTAGTAAGACTATAATTGCGCCCCTCATTTAAAGGAGCGCATCGTGATTTCTAGACTTCCACGCTGGGTAGAATATGGCGCTTTTCTACTCGCTTTATTGGCTGGCATTGTCAACGCCATCGGGCTACTCGGCTTTCAGCACCAAGCGGTCTCTCATATTTCCGGCACAGTAACGCTACTGGGCACGTCCATATCCGAGTTCAACCAGCAGACTACCCACCTATTACTCATCATCGTCAACTTCTTGTTGGGTGCGACGCTCAGTGGCACTTTCATCGAAGGCGCTGCACTAAAGCTAGGGCGTCGTTATGGCGTGGCTTTATGCATAGAAAGCGGGTTACTCGCCAGTGCGTATTACCTGCTTAAACATGATTTTCAGAGCGGACAGTACTTTGCCTCGGCGGCGTGCGGTCTGCAAAATGCCATGATCACTACTTTCAGTGGTGCCATCGTGCGCACCACTCATATGACAGGGATCATTACCGACCTTGGTATTATGATTGGCGCCAAACTGAGGGGAGAGAGCTTCGACTTTCGCAAAGCGAAGCTGTTTTTGTTTATCTTCTGTGGCTTTTTAGTGGGCGGTGTCGTCGGCGCAAACCTTTATGCACACTACGCTATCAGTGCGCTGCTTGTTCCAGTAGGACTAGCATTGGCACTCGCTATCACTTACTGGCTGTTTATCGCCAATCAACAAACAAATCACTAATTCGAACATCCCACTTGAAACAGAAATTCAAACAAATTAACATTCTCGACACATTAAACTAAGTATGACTAATTATTCGACGTTTTATCATGAATATTTAGCGATATTTATTGAATAGTATTGCAAGCAACGTGAAAAGCGATTACTCTTGCGCCAATTTGATAAGATATGGATGTTTAGTGAATAACTATGCCACATGGAGTGGCTGAGATATTAACTAGTTGTAACTCGAGAAGTATATGCAAAATAGCGCTCAATCTGTTGAACAAGCCAAAGTAGGCAAAGCCACTTTCTGGATGTTCCTAATTCCTTCACTGATCGGTCTGTTTCTATTTATGGCTCCGATCAGCTATCAAGGCGACATCACGATCCCTGTCGCTGTCCTGGCGAAATCGATTCAGGCTCTGTTTGGTGATTTCCTCGTTCACATTATTACTGCAGTCATTGCTTTTATGGCAGTAGCGTCGGTGCTATGCCGTATCAAAACGCCTGCTTTTATCGCCAACAATGCATTTCTTAACGGCCTTTTCAATCCAACCCCACTTTGGCTTGCGGTCCGTTTAATCGGTGGTGCAGCCGTGATCATGACCTTTTTCCAGTTCGGCCCTAAAGCGATCTGGGAAGAGAACACAGGTGGACTGGTATTAGAAGGATTGCTACCAACCCTTTTCTCTGTATTCATTTTTGCCGGCCTACTCCTTCCTTTACTACTCAATTTTGGCCTTTTGGAGCTGTTTGGCACCTTGCTAAGTAAAGTCATGCGCCCACTGTTCAACTTACCAGGACGCAGTGCGATCGACTGTATGGCTTCATGGCTGGGTGATGGTTCAGTCGGTATTTTGCTGACCAGCAAACAGTACGAAGAGAAGTTCTACACCCAACGTGAAGCAGCGGTAGTAGGCACAACCTTCTCTGCAGTCTCTATCACCTTTAGTTTGGTGGTGATCGCACAGGTAGAGCTAGAGCACTTGTTCCTGCCGTTCTATGGTGCCATTTGTTTAGCAGGTTTTGTTGCGGCGGTGATTATCCCTCGCCTGCCACCTCTGAGTCTAAAACGCGACACCTTCATTGACGGTACTAAGCCTGATAGCGATGCAGATGCCATTCCAAACGGACACACCAGTTTCTCTTGGGGCATGAACTTGGCTTTGAATAAAGCCGCTCAGGTGAAATCGGTTCGCAGCGTGTTTTCTGAAGGCCTACGTAACGCGATCGACATGGTGTTCGGCGTGTTACCTGTGGTGATGGGTCTGGGTACCATCGCCCTAGTGATTGCAGAATACACCTCAGTATTTAGCATTCTAGGTCAACCGTTTATTCCATTCTTGGAGCTACTTGGCGTACCTGAAGCCGTTGCAGCCTCTGAAACGATTGTGGTCGGCTTTGCAGATATGTTTATTCCAGCGATTCTAGCCGCTTCTATCGACAATGAAATGACACGTTTCGTGATTGCGGCAATGTCGGTCACACAGCTTATTTACATGTCTGAGGTGGGTGCTCTGCTGTTGGGAAGCCGCATTCCGGTCAACCTAATTGAGCTATTTACCATCTTTATTCTGCGTACCTTAATCACCCTACCCGTGATTGCCGGGGTTGCACACCTCATCTTCTAACTCATCTAAGCCCCGCAAGGGGCTTTTTTTTGTTCGCCATTCTCTAAACTGATACCCGCAAATTCTCACTCTCGCAATATAATCGTTCTCTCTATTATCAGTTCAGCATATACTTACTAACAAAGTTGTTAATTAAGAGACTTGCGGAGGGGCTCAGTGAGATTGGTCTGTACCTTATTGATGTGGGCGGTTGCCTTCCAAGCCTTTAGTCACGGTTTGGTCATTCGAATTGACCAGCAACCTCCCGTCACGTTAGATCATCAAGCGATTGTCGATCAGTTTCCCGTTACAGAGTTCACCACTCACTTGCCCTGGTTTGAACAGTCTCGTCATTTTAGTGGCTTCAAAGTAAGCGACTTGCTCGACCACCTCAGTATTAATGACGCCAGTGCTGTCTCCTTTATCGCGCTCAATGACTACGGCGCAACGACTGTGATTGAAGATATCCAACGCTATCAACCCATAGTGGCATATCAAATGGACCACAAAAATATAAAAATTCGCAATAAAGGTCCGTATTGGCTGGTCTTTAATCTAGACAAGCACCAACAGCTTGATCACCCCGGGTATCATGCACAGATGGTGTGGCAAATCGATGAAATTTTGATACACAAAAGAGAGCAGAGTGAATAACGACAGGCATAAACAACTTTTTCTACTGAAACGCGCTAAATATCTGCTGTTACTGCTCAGTGGAGTGATGATCTTTGCCAACCTCTACGTGGTTTCTGCCACCCGTCAGCATGTCGAGTCTTTTACTGAGCAGCAAAGCCAAGCGACCTGGTTTTTGTTCCAGTTAAACAAAGAATTTTCTGAACTGAATGCCATTTTGCCTTACGCGCACCTTGACCCCGAGGTTTATCAAAAAGCGCTGCTGAAATATGAACTGACTTGGAGCCGTTTTGACATTCTACTCACCAGCAGAGAAGCGGAGACTTTTATCAACCTGCCGGGCGCCATGGCGTTTTTTACCCATCTATTTAATCAATACAAACAGCTTGAGTCACAGATCGAACTCATCAACCAACCGACTTACGCCGCTTCTCTCACCGAAGAGCTGAACGCCATCTACTTGAGCATGATTGAGTATGTCAACACGCATTTTAGAGTGCAAAGCCCTACTTATATCAATCAACTGGCACAAGCGAAAAAGCTCAACGGTGTGCTGCTCACGACCTTGCTGTTGCTTGTCTTCGGCGTAGTCTTGGTGACTTATATCCTGCACAAAGAGTCGCAAATCCATCGGCAGCAATCACTTACCGACACCTTAACGGGTATCGGCAACCGGCTGGCACTGTTTGAAGATCTCTCGGCACGCATCGAGCGCCAAACACCGTTCAGTTTCTTGCTGCTCGACCTCAATAGCTTTAAACCGATTAACGATCACTACGGCCACCAAGCAGGAGACCGAGTGTTGAGAACCATAGCATCAAGACTGAATACGATGCAGATTGACAGCTATCGGATTGGCGGCGATGAATTCGCGATTGTTGCGCAAGATCTATCGCGGCATCAGTTGCAACAATTGATCGAGACCTTGCACCAGCAGGTTGGCCGACCGATCGCCATTGACGATTCGCATATTAAAATGAGCACCAGTATTGGTGCGGCATGCTTTCCTATTGATGCAAAGCAAATCAACCATTTGATGTTGCTCGCCGACGAGAGAATGTACAGCGAAAAACGCAGCAAGTATCAAGATTACGCAGAGCAGAGTTAACCGAGTACGCCAAAGTGTTGACCGCGCGCTCGGTTGAGCGTTGCTTTTAGATCATACTTATCAATCAGCCGGTAAGCCGTTGCGCGGGAGATGCCAAGATACTTGGACGCTTCAAGTACATTGCCATCATGCAGCTCCAGCGCTGAACGCAACGACTCGTGCTTATCTAACGTCACGTGGTTTACGCTACGCTTGGGTTGAATATCGAGATCTTGCGCGGTGATATAGCCCGATTCATTCATCAACACCGCGCGTTTAATAATATTAATCAACTCTCGGACATTGCCAGGCCAAGTGTAGTTCATCAAGACTTGCTGAGCAGCCTCGTCGTATCCGTGGACTTGGCAACCATATTCATTGCTGAACTTGTGGCGGAAGTAATCCGCCAACGACAGAATGTCAGCACCACGCTCACGAAGCGGAGGCGCACTAACACGTAACACATTGAGTCTAAAGTAGAGATCTTGGCGAAAACGCCCTTCAGCGATGGCCATTTCAAGATCGACGTGCGTAGCAGCGACCACTCGAACGTTCACTTTTAGCGGTTCCGTTGCCCCAAGTACATCGATGGTTCCCTCTTGTAAAAAGCGCAGCAGATTCGCCTGCTGTGATAACGGCAAGTCACCGATCTCATCCAAAAACAAAGTGCCTTGGTCAGCCAAAGCAATTTTGCCAACTCGGCTACTGTTCGCCCCCGTAAACGCACCTTTCTCATGCCCGAATAGTTCAGAGTGGATCAATTGTTCGTTAAGCGCACCACAGTTCACCGCAACAAAGGCTTGTTCTGCTCTTGGAGACGCATCGTGCAGCGCGCGAGCGATCAGCTCTTTGCCCGTGCCACTCTCACCACAAATCAGAGTATTGACGTCGGTCGGCGCGACTTTGGCAACCTGCTGTTTGAGTTTACGCATGACTGTAGATTGGCCAATTAAATCAGATACCGTATGCGCGCTGCCACTAACCAATGTCTGAGTCTGTTTACCATTATGAATATTTAGCATCCCCACTTGATGCCCAAGGGTTCTGATCACCATTTCCTTAGGCAGTGGGCTAGTGTAATAATCGACACAGTAGTATGAGACATAGGCCAGCTCCTCGACGGTTAGTTGATCGCGCTGGCGTTTGTCTAGATAGGCGATGGTGCGTATCCCTTTGCCAATCCCATTGACTGACTCCAACTCGGAGCATTTGTAGCGACCGCAAGAAAAATCAAACACTAGTACAAAGCGTTCAACCTCATTCATTATCTGCCTAGCGGTGTCGAAAGATGTGACAATCCGATAACTCCAGTTCTGCTCTGAGAGGATACTCGACCACAATTGGAAATCTTGCGAAATCACCAAAATCGACATGGTGTTGTTGTCTTTATTCATATTGTTATGCCTTCGCCAGATTAATTAGAAACGGTAAGGGAATCTGACGCTGATAGCATAATCAGCCGCATCATCACTCAAGCCAGAACTCACTTGAGTCACCATACTTAAGTTTTGTGTCAAAGCCATGGTCGAACCAATACCTAAGGTCGCGCTATTGCTGTCACTGCCGATGACTTCTAGCCAGTCGCCCCCATCAAGTCTTTGCTTCGAGGTCCGACTCATCGACTGACTAAAGTTAATGGCTAAACTCATACGCTCACTGATAGCAAAGGCCACACCGAGCCCATAGTCCCAGCTGTCACCAAGTTTGACTTTTCCTGCTTGGTTCCCTTGTGCACTGCTGATATCCGAGAAGCTCTCTTCAAACTGGTGGTTGTAATTGAGGTTAAGAAAGACAATTGCAGGATCATACGTTTTTACCAGCGAAATCCCGGTGCCCAATCCCCAAACACCGTTACCTGTGGGGAGTTCATTTGGAATCGTTAGGTTTCCTGAATCTGACGAGGTGGTGGCAATACCGTAAGGATCTTTCCCAGTTGGCGCTGTTAACCTTAAGTTCCATACCAGATCAGGCATATCCTCAGTCTCTTTGAGCAGACGGTAATAGATACCTGCACTAATATCGCCGATGCCTGAGCTGTCGACTTTGCCAGACTCTAAACCGTCACTGGAGTTGTTTTGACCGACGGTTTGATAATCAGACCAACGATAAACGGTTGGAATGCTAAGCTCAGCCTGCCAACGGTCGTTAATGGTATATCGACCGGTAAAGTCAACATTGAAGGTATTAGAGCGAACGCGATCGAGGTTGATATCACCTAAGAAGATTGAATCCAGTGCTAAGAAGCCACTGAGCGATAGGTCTTTGCGGTCAAAGTAGCTATAGCGAAAAGCGGTTTCCAAAGTAAACTTGCGGGTAAACACGTTACCGGCTTCTTGGTAAACATCTTCTGCACTGCGACTTTTAGGTGCACTCTCTTGGGCGGGAGGATTTGTTGCCGTGGGAGCGGGCTCGTTGGCGGCGGCGACCTTAGTTTCAGGTCGAGGCTGAATGGCTGGTGAGTCTGCGCTAACCGCCACTTTGCTCGTCTGAGCAACCGGCTGCTGTGGCTCGGGCAGTTGTGACTGCATTTCTGCCGACACACGCTGATTTTTTTCAACCAGAGTATCAATATTGTCCTGATGATTGATTAATACCTGCTGGTGATTGTTGACCGCTTGAATCACCTGCTGCATTAATTGTTGCTGCTGCTGTAACTCCGCTTTCAAACTCGCGTTTAGCGCTTTTTGCTCAGCAAGTTGCTTGGCTAAAGCGTCGATTTGCTCGTTTGCAGAAACAACAGCAACAGGACTTAACGCCATCATGGCGCAGCTTATCGTTAGCGAGCCCTTTTTCATATTTACCTCCTGAATATGAACTCGCCTGATGTTAATTTAATTTGCTAAATAAAGTTGTGTCATATATGAGATAAGACGACTATGCACTTTATTCCTTAGCTACAATCCTCTGAGTAATGAATGAGATACACGCAGTTGTTTATTTTCCGCCCAAGACTTGGGAAGTTTGACTTCCATCAACATTTTGTTTTGTACCACTAGGTCATTGTCGAGGATCTTGATCCCTTGATACGCTCCATGGGCCGACTTTAAACTGCGAATTTCTTGGATGGCAATACTCTCGCCTATGGTCACCTTATAACCAACACGATTGTCTTGCCCAGACACCTGATAGTATTGCACTTGAGAGCCGCCACCAGCAGCCGAACCATCGAGTTGACGAGTATCGACCACCTTAAGCTCCGACTGGTTAGATGCCGAATTGCCGTTGCCCGCAATTTGCACCAACTGAACCATACCAGAACCGTTTTGATGGATACCCTTGCTATCTACCTCGCCGCCCACTTCACTGCCATCATGTGCACGGACACTAACCTGATTGCCTTCAATGACCACATCCATACCTGCGCTACCTGAACCATTGCTGTCACTCCAATGCGTTAACATCCTAACGCCAAAATAGAGGTCCTCTCCAGAGCGAGAGACTCGGTATTTTCCTCGCATTTCCGACAATTGTTGTGTATCAACCAAAGTGGCACGCATTCCATCCCAATCGACTTTTGCTTGTACTTGAAAAGTCACGAGAAGACACGCTGCCAAGTATCTCACTTTCATCGTATTCCCTTCTAAAATAGCTCAGCGGCTGTGAAACCGAAGTCCATCAAATTAAATGCCGTAACTGGCGCAAACTGATCATCCAGTGCTCGGACGGTAACCGGTGGTGACGGTGTCGCCAACGGAGAGTTTTGGTTGTACCCCTGACCTACAATGGCCAATACCACCCCTTGCCAGCTCTGCTCAAACTGCTGTAGTGATAAAATCAAGTTACCCAATGCTGGGTCGGCGATATAGACATTGCCCTGCCTATCTACCCGCTTTAACACCACAAAATGTCGGTAACCCTTAATATCAACCAAGACAATGGTTGGAATGGGCAACTCCACCAACTTTTCAGCAGGAATGTTGTAGCCCTGTACGCGCATACCCAATCCTTGCTCAGCATAGTTTTTGATATCTAACATCGAGAAACCGAGCTTCCTGGCCGTCTCAGCATCAGCGACTTGGAACATCCCATTCATCACCTGTTGCTCATCGGTATCCACGCCATAGCCGTAGCGAAGCAGAGTGGCCAACGAAGCCGCGCCGCAAGAAAAGTCGGTTTGCTGGCGCACGACGTTTTGAAACTTTCTCTCTTTGATGCTGACCACCTGCTTTTCCATCGAGCCGACGCCTGGAATTAATCCATCCAGCACTACATTGGCGGCATGGGTATAAAAAGAAACCGTGGCAACAACAGCCAAGAGACAAAATTTCATAGTTATCCTCAAATGAAAATATGCCCTCCGCAGAGGGCATACCGTTAAGTCACTGTGATTACTTACGAGAAGCAACCAAAGTCACGTTGTTGCTTTGCAGATTGCCAAGACCCGAAGCGACGTTAACGCCAATAACGCCTTTCGCTCCATTGTAGCTATTGGTAATGGTCGCTGTATTACCAACGCTAGCCAATGTGCTATTGCCAGCACCGTTATCCGCTACCGCAAACTCGCTTAGTTGAACATTCTCAACCGCTAGGCCTGAGAACTGCGCCAAGCCATCAACGTCAACCTTGCCATCAGCATTTCGGCTATCGGCACCATTGGCAAACGAACCTTGTACGTTAGCCGCAACCGCAGGGCCAGACTTGTTGTCATCAGCGATTTGCATTGCGACGTTGTTAGTTTGACCATTGGCCACACCGACTGCCATGTTAGTACCTATGATGCCACGCGCGCTATTAAACGCATTGCCACCCAGCTCCGCAGTGTAAGCACCGGTTGCGTTGTACTGCACTTCGTTGATCACAGCCGCTTGAACGTTGATTGCTCCAGTCGGCGCCGCAGCATTTGTACCCGACACCGCTACCGCAACGTTGTTCGCTTGTGCGTTTAGCTGACCAGACGCAATGTTAACACCCAGAATACCTTTAGCATTGTTGAACGACTTAGTCAGATATGCGTTGCTTTCGAACAACTCGTTGGTGACCGTCATTGGGTTGTTGGTGCCAGTATTACCTGTGCCGCTGCCGTTTAGCTGCGCACCGATGACTTGCGCACTGCCCGCTACCGCTACCGATGGCTGAGCATCATTCGATGACAGCGCTACGTTATTGGTTTGGCCATTCGCTTGACCTGAAGCCACGCTCACACCGACAATACCTTTGGTCGAGTTATTGAACGAGTTGGTGATCTCTGCGTTATTGGTAAATCCGCTACCCAGTGAAACATCCACCTCGTCAAACTCTTGCAAGCTAACCGCAGCCGCCGCCAAGGTTTGGTTGGCTTCAGGAGACTGACCATCTGCCGCCATCGCCACATTGTTCGCTTGAGCATTGGCCTGACCCGACGCGACGTTCACGCCAACGATTCCGCTTGAGCCACCGAATGCTTTGTCAACTTGCGCCACGTTTTCAGACACGGTATCGCTATCAATCGCACCTAAAGTTACATCACTACCGTCGATCTCTTGCACGCTGGCTGCCAGCACACCTGAGAAGCCAGAGTCTGTGTCGATACCTTTAGCCTTACTGAATGGGTCAGAAGCGCCACCACCAGAGCCATTGCTCAGTGCAACATTGTTTGCTTGTGCATTGGTTTGACCTGCTGACAAGTTAACTCCCGCAACCCCAGAAACCTGAGTGAACGAGTTTGTCAGTGATGCTTGATTTTGCACCGCGATTCCTTGGTCTAGCTCAGACTGTGCATTATTACTCAGCACATCTTGACCAGAGGTGGCTATCACAGAGCCCGCACCGGCACCATCATCGGATTCATCATCCATTGCAATCGCAACATTGTTCGCTTGAGCATTGCCTTGGCCAGACGCGACGTTCACCCCAACCACACCAGACACATTGTCAGTGAACGAGTTAGTAATCGATGCCATGTTGGTAATCGGCGCGGTGGTATCGTTGTCTGCTGCCACTGAGCTGGTGTTGCCTTGTACGGTTTGATCAGAACCTGCCTTAGCCTTAATCACATCACCTTGTGAGTCATCTTGTTGCTTGCTGCTGTACAGGCCAAGAGACACGTTGTTTGACGCCGCGTTAGCTTGACCCGATGTCACGTTAACGCCAACCACACCGGTTGCCCCTTTATCGAACGAACCCGATACCGACGCATCATTGTCGATATAGCCATCGCCGCTGGCAAAGACATCGTTTGAGGTCACAGTTTGCGTGCTTGCTGCTTCGACAACCAATGAATCGGCGGTTTGCTCGTTTTGGTCATTGTAAGAGGCAAGAGCGACATTATTCGATTGAGCGTTGGATTGCCCAGAGGCCACGTTCACTCCAACAATACCCGTCACGCTGCTATCAAAGTTATTTTTGATGCTGGCTTTAGACGTCAGATCAGATTGGCTCGCAATACCGGTTTGAGTTTGTTGCACATTTTGCGTGCTATTGGCCATCACTTTCGAAGAGTCGACGTCGCCAGTCGCGCTGCTGACCGCCACATTGTTGGTTTGAGCATTACCTTGGCCTGCGGCGATGTTGACCCCCGCAATACCTTGCACCTTGTCAAACGCATTGCCAGTGAGCGTTGCCGTAGAGTCAGCGGTAAAGTCACCATCGACTGCGGTGGTCATTTGGTTTGCCTCTACAGTCTGCACCGAAGAAGCCTTCACGACGTCTTTATTGTTAGCATCCTCACTGCCCTGAGAATCAATCCAGCCAGCAACTGTCGCTACACTCACTTGATTCGACTGAGCATTGTATTGTCCGGCTGCAACGTTAGCGCCAACGATACCTTGCGCGTTTGAGAATGCACCATCAGTAATAGTGGCATTATTAGTGACCTGACCTAAAGTTGTATCTTGCTGCTGAGTTAGGGTGTTACCAGCTACAGTTTGCTCAGCACTGGCAGTCACATTAACGGTATCAACCGGACCGTTGCCGTTCGGCTCAGTAACCGCAACGGCGACATTATTGGTTTGACCGTTTAGCTGACCTGCCGCACTGTTGACACCGACGATACCATTGGCTTTTTTAAAACTGCCTGTAATGCTTGAGTCATTGGTCGAGTTACCGACGTTGTTGGTATAGCTGACCTGGTTACCCGAGAGTGCTTGGTCGCCAGAGGAGGCCACGTTGACTCGACTTGGCTCGTTATTCTCTGGCAAAGCCGTCACACCCAAGGCAACGTTGTTGCTCTGAGCATTGGCATCACCTGCCGAGACGTTCAGGCCAAAGATACCTTTTACTGCGTCGAATACATCGGCAACCAACGAGGTATTGTCTTGGAAGTTATGTGGCGCACCATTTACATCAACTTCATTACCTTGCAGCGTTTGGGTACCAGACGCCGCCAAAGTCGCGGTGGTAGTCTCGGTTTGGTTCTCTAGTGGAGTGTTGTTGTTTGTGTCAGCTGGAAGACCGCTTCGGCCCTGCGTTCTGCCCACTGTCGCGGCTTGATCGCCTTGTGATGGGTCTTGAGACTCTACCGTCACGAAGTTGGCTAGTGCTACTGAGTTCGCCTGTTGATTCCCCATTCCTGAGGCAACGTTAGCACCGCCGACACCATTGGCATTGTTGAATGCGCCGCCTTTTACATCTGCAACGTTATCTGCGCCGTGAGATTGAATAACATTCCCTTCAACCTCGCCGCCCTGCGAGCGCACCAAACCCATGGTTTGGCTTGAAGCGGCACTGAGTTCAAGCTCACTGGCATCTTCAGCATTCCCCATCGCAACGTTGTTCGATTGTAGATTCGAAATGCCTGCAGCGATGTTAGTACCGACAATACCAGAAGCACTTTTGAAAGCGCCGTTTAGTGTGGCACTGTTATCACCATCGCCACCAAAATCTTTCTGCATAGTGAGGTTTTCACCACTGCTCGCTTGCACTGACGCTGCATCGACAGACGCAGCTTGGTCTAAGTTGCCATCAGCGCGCGTGCCCATTGACGCTTGGTTGCTGCCTTGGTTGTAGAAACCTGCCGCTACGTTTGAATGAACTACGCCTTGAGCATTGTTAAATGCGCCGCCGTCTAAGCTGGCCTCATTGGTTATCCCTGTACTGCCCGGGCCGTTAAACGTCACGTCAACCCAGTTATCAGCAGAGACTTGCAAGTTATTCGCTTCGACTTCGAGTCCATCTGCGTATGCAGGCGCAGACAAAATCGCCCCGATAATCACTGCAAGTGGCACCTTATTCCATTGTTTTTCCATGGTGTTCTTTCCTCATCTCATTGAGATCAATTTATGGTTATTGGCATTTGGAATGAATTTCGCGCGGTATTGCCATTACCGGCGACTTGGCTCATTTGAATCACACCACTGGCGCCCGAGAGCGCTTGCGGTGCTAGTTCAACGGTGAGTTGAGAGGTATCGCTTGACGAAGACGGCATATCAATCGCTGCTGTTTGCTTAGCCAAGTCGGCCACTTCCCAACTAAGTTCTGAATCTGGACTAAAAATGACAATGTTGTGCTGTTGGTTGCTGTTACCAGCGGCGAGGTTGGCACTGAGGTAACCCTCAGCCCGGTTAAAGGCGCCATTCTCCACCTTGACCACAGCAGAAACCGATTGACGGTTAAAAGTCGGTGACGAAGAGATGGTGAGTTGATATTCAGTCTCCGATGAATAGACAAAAGTGGAACTTTGAATATTGAGATCACCCGCGACCACATTGACCGCCAGCGCCCCTTCACTGTTTTGAAACGACGCTGCACCTATGGTCACAAGATCTTGTGCCCATAAGGATTGAGTGACTAACAGTGTTAGGGTGAAAAGGGTCGTTCGCATTATCCGTTGCTCGAGTAAACATTGTGTCCACCACAGATAACGCAACCCTTATGCCAGATTTTATACTTATATAAATCAGTGATTTACAAAATAACTCAGACATCCCATGTCTCAACTGAGACACAGAAGTGAGACAGATGAGACGGCTGAGACAGTCAGCTATACCCATCAGGATAGATAGGTGACTAGATGAATCTGCACCTTGGTATGGCTAGCGAGCAGGCATAAAAAAGCCCCTCTAGAAAGAGGGGCAAAGTACCATCGCTTATAGTTATAATTTATCGTGCCAGTAAACGGGTTTAACCAAAATCACCATTCACGTAACCGCGAGTGCGGTCATCTTGCGGATCACTGAAAATCACTTGGGTATCATTGTGCTCCACCAGCTCGCCCATTAGGAAGAAAGCGGTGCGATCAGAAATGCGTCGAGCCTGCTGCATGGAGTGGGTCACAATGACTATGGTGTAGTTCTTTTTCAGCTCTTCCATCAGCTCCTCAATCTTGTGGGTTGCGATTGGGTCAAGCGCTGAGGTCGGCTCATCCATCAGAATAACATCAGGTTGCATCGCAATCGTTCGTGCAATACATAGACGCTGCTGCTGACCGCCAGACAAGCCAAACGCATGGGATTTTAAGCGATCTTTCACTTCGTCCCACAGCGCCGCGCCGCGTAGAGAGCTCTCCACCACTTGGTCGATGTGCTTTTTATCTTTAATGCCTTGCGCGCGCAGTCCGTAGGCCACGTTCTCGTAGATGCTCATCGGAAATGGGTTAGGCTTCTGGAATACCATGCCCACCTTGATGCGCAGGTCAGCCACATCGATATTGCCATAAATGTCGTTGCCATCCATCTCTAAACGCCCGGTGATCTTCACCCCTTCAATAAGGTCATTCATGCGATTCAAGCAACGTAGCAAGGTCGATTTTCCGCAGCCAGATGGACCAATCAACGCCGTGACTTGACGCTCTGGTACTGGCAGATTAATCGATTTCAGCGCTTGGTTTTCGCCATAAAATAGGTCGAGGTTTTCAATATCAAACTTGTTCATTTTCTTGATCTCTTAAAATTCTTCTACATTGGTGTGATTGTGCTGAGTGCGATTAATACGTTGCTTTGTTGAAGCGGCTCGCGATGAATTTGGTTGTCATGTTGATCAACAACACCACAACAATCAGCACTGTCGCTGTACCGTAGGCTTGGTTCCACTCTTCAATGGTGAACAGCTCTGTCGTCAGCTTGTAAAGGTGAACGGTCAGTGTACGTCCTGAATCAAGCAGAGAATCAGGAATACGAGCAACCATGCCTGCTGTGAGGAATACAGGGGCAGATTCACCAATAACACGACCAATACTTAGAATGACCGAGGTTAAGATACCTGGCGTTGCACTCGGTAAAATGAGGCGCCAAATAGTGTAGATTTTTGAAGATCCTAATGCGTAGGAGCCTTCACGATAAGTTTGTGGCACAGCCATCAAAGCTTCTTCTGTGGTACGAATAATCACCGGCAGAATCAAAATACTCAAGGTCAACGCGCCCGACAGTATGGAGAACCCCAGACCGAGAATCGCCACAAAGAACGTCATACCAAATAGACCAAAAATAATCGACGGGATGCCGGCCAAAGATTCGGTACAAAAACGAATGACTTTGACTAAACGACTGCCGACCTTGGCATATTCGGTTAGATAGATGGCAGTCATGATACCCAGTGGCGCCGCTACGGCAATCGATGCAATGACCATATAGATGGTCGAAACAATCATTGGGAAGATGCCTTTCTCTTCACCCGTCGCGGTATAGTTATCAGTTATGAACGCCCAATCGACATGTTGTAAACCATTGGACAAGATGTACCAGATAATCCAAAACAGGAAGCCGACAGTTAGCGCCGCTGAGGCCCACACAAACACGTTAAGAATCATGTCTTTGGTTTGGCGAGATTTTTTTAACTTCGCTGTGTCTTGAGTATTATTTATTGTCGACATCGTCATTACCTCGCCTTCTCACGATTCAAGTAAAGTAGTACAGCGTTCAACGACATAATGAACACCAACAGCACTACGCCCGTCGCGTAAAGCGCATTTGCATGCACCCCGCTTGCGTACGACATCTCAATCGCGATGTTCGCGGTCAATGTACGCGCAGAGTCGAGAATACCTTGTGGCATGGCGGGCGCGTTACCCATGACCATGATAATAGCCATGGTTTCACCCAAAGCGCGGCCAATGCCAAGAATCACACCAGTCATAATGCCGCTTCGCGCCGCCGGCACCAGCAGTTTGAAAATGGTGTAAACCTTGGAAGCACCCAGTGCTAATGAACCTTCTTTGTAAGTGCGTGGCACAGCCCGAATCGACGTTTCCGACACGGTAATCACCGTCGGTAGAATCATCACACCCAACACGATAATACCGGCCAAAATAGTATTACCCGCTGGCACGTTAAAGATCTCTTGGATAAGAGGAACGATGATGACTAGGCCGAAGAAACCGTACACGACAGAAGGGATACCTGCCAGCAGCTCAACCGCTGGGCGAATGACATCGGCAACGCGCTTAGGTGCAATTTCGGCAATAAAGATCGCCGTCAACACACCAATCGGCACACCTACCACTACCGCGCCTAAGGTTGAAACAACCGAAGCAACAATCATGGTTGCTACACCATACAGCGCCGGTGGCAGCCAGTCTTGCCCAAGCACAATGCCAGACACGCCGGCTTCTTGGAACGCTGGAATACTCTCTTTAATAATGAAGTAAGCGATCACTGCTAGAGAAACAATACCGATAGCAGCACTGGTTAGAAACAGGCCATGAAAGATTCGCTCTTTCCAGTCAATACGCTTTTGACTGCGTAAACCTGGCTTTGTGTAGGAAGTCGCTTCAGTACTCATAAGCTTTTCACTATTTGCGATGGTCATTTTTAAATCTCACAGTTCGAGAGCTGCCAAAGCAACATCGAATTGGATTGAAAACGCTCAGCCCGAAAAGTTGGGCTGAGCAAATGATTGGGGTAAAACTGAATTAGTTAACTGAGATGTAACCTTTCTTATCAACAAGCGCTTGCGCGTCTTTCGTTACCATCCAGTCTAGGAACTTCTGTGTTTCAGCTGAAGGCTTGCCTTCTTTGTACAGAACAAGGAATGGACGAGCCACTTTGTAGCTGCCGTTCTTCACGTTGTCTACGTTCGCTTCAACACCGTCGATGGCCAATGCGTTAACAGAATTGTCAACGGTACCTAGTGAGATGTAGCCGATAGCGTATGGGTTAGATGCCACCATAGTTTTTAGTGCACCGTTACCGTTCGCCACTTGAGCACGTTGAGAAATCGCAGACACTTTCTTACCTGAGATTTTCTTCTTCAGATTCATGATGTCTTCGAATGCACCACGAGTACCTGAAGCGGTATCACGAGTGATAGCCACGATTGGCTTGTCAGCGCCACCAACGTCTTTCCAGTTAGTGATTTCGCCTTTGTAGATTGCCGTTACTTGCTCTGCAGTCAGTTTGTCTAGACCGTTTTTAGGGTTAACAACCACAGCGATACCGTCTAGAGCAACCGTCAACTCTTTCAGCGTAGGCTCTTTTTCAGACTCTTTTAGGTTGCGAGACGACATGCCAAGGTCAGCAGAGCCGTTCTTTGCCGCTTTCACACCAGCAGAAGAGCCAGGTCCCTGAACTTCAATAAATACGTTAGAGTTCGACTTCATGTATGTTTCAGAGAAAACTTCCATCAGTGGAGTGACGCTGCTAGAACCTACAGCAGAGATCGTTTCTTTAGCAGAAACTGAAGTCACTGCCATTGCGCCTAGAAGTGCGATTGCACCGATTACTGTCTTTTTCATCACAATTTCCTTAAGTGGCTTTATTGCCGTTGTGTTTCACTTGAACGGTGCCCACTTTAGGACTCAAATGTGACAGTTGTGTTTCACTTCGTTGAAGCCTCTATGACAGGATTAATTCGGCTTTGTAAGATTTCTACCCAGAGCAACAAACTGGATACCCCTCTGTAAAACCTTATCGCAGTACCAAATCGAACACAAAACAACCTATTGATTACAAAGTGAAATCTTGTTGCATAACGTGTGTTCAAATTTTGTTTCATTCAACTTAATTTCTTGGTTGAAATATACCTATAAGAAATTAGAATCATTCGCATAATAATAACAATATACTCAATTTAATCATCGAAGAGGATTTTCAATGCGCCAGTTACTTAATGGCTTGTCTATCAAGCTACAGGTTGTTGTACCTGTAGTATTCACATTAGTCGTACTCATCGTCGGCATTACGTATAGCACCACTAGTCTCAGAAACGCGTTCAACCAAGTGACCGTATCCACCGAAGATGTCATCAATCATAAAGATGATCTGACTAAAATCATCGACAACACCTACGGTATGCGCATCAAGGCCATCTACAGCCTGTTCCGCGCTGACGACGTGGCTCAGCTTCAATCTACCCTACTCGCCAAACAAAACGATAATTTGCGTTTGCTCGATTCACTTCGCGACGTAAAAGGCTTAGAAAGAGAAGTGAAGCAAATGGAAGATGCGATTGAGGGGTATGTCAGTTACTCAATCAACACTATGGTGCCACTGCTGAATGTTAAGCACGGCCAAGCGAGTGTTTCACAAGCGTTTCAACGTGACTACGATCAAGCCTCTGCCCTCTACCGTGACAAGGGCAATCTTATGGTGAAGGGCATCGAAGATCTCTCTTCTAAGCTAAATGTGCTCGCCTTGGAGGAGCTCAATCACAACGAAGCCATCCACTCAGGGGTTATGAGTCAGGCCATTGTAGGCTTAGCTGCCGTGTTGCTGATCGCGATAGTGATCAGTTGGGTACTGGCCGGCATTATCGTCACCCCGATCAAACAGCTGCAAAAAGCGATGCAAGCATTGGCTCAAGGCAACCTGCAAGTTAGTGTCAAGGAAGAAGGCAACAACGAAATTAGTGCACTGTCGAGAGACTTCAATTCAACTATTGCTCAACTAAAAGGGACCGTTGATTCTTTAGTTCGCATCAGTGTTGACGTTGCCTCTGCCTCTACTGAACTCGCTGCTGTGATGACCCAGTCGAGTGTCAACTCAGACCAAGAGAAAAACGAAGTTGAACAAGTCGCTTCAGCTATCGATCAAATGGAAAGCACTGCAAGCGAGGTGACTCAAAACGCGAACCTTGCCGATCAAGCCTCAAGTAACGCAAACAAAATGGCCAAAGAGAGCTTGGCTATCTTCGAGCAAAATATTCGTGAGAGCGCCAAAATGGCACAGCAGATGACCCATGCCGCCAACGTGGTGAACAATCTGAAAGATCAATCTGAGCAAATCGGTAAGTTCATCGAAATGATCGAAGGTATTTCAGAGCAAACCAACTTATTGGCACTCAATGCTGCGATTGAAGCCGCGCGTGCTGGTGAAAGTGGACGTGGCTTTGCGGTAGTGGCTGACGAAGTACGCATGCTGGCCGCGCGTACTCAAGAGTCGACCAAAGAGATTCAGACGATTATCGAAGACCTGCAGCACCAATCAGGCACAGCCAATGACAGCATGGCATCAAGCTTGACCCTGCTGGAGCAAAACCAGCAACAAGCGGCTCAGGTCAGCCAAGCCCTGACCGACATTAGCCACTCCATTTCCGAGTTGACCTCCCTCAACGCTCAAGTGGCCGTCGCGTCTGAAGAACAAGGTCAAGTGACCTCGGATGTGAACAAAAACTTGGGGAACATCTACGAGTTAGTCAGTCAAAATGTCACCGGTATTACTCAAGCGGCAGCGGCGAGCCAAGAGTTATCGACACTTGCTGAAAACCAAAAACAGCAACTCGGCTTTTTCAAAGTCTAAAAACCGAAAGGGTTGCCAAATGGCAACCCTTTTTTGTTTGTTACTCGTCGTCAACTTTTGGCGCGACTTTCTTTTTAGGGATAAATACACTATCCCCCACCGCCACATTTTGATGGAAGCTCTTGTCTCGCTTAATCGGCTTCTTAGCCGCTTTCTTCGCTTGAGGCTTAGCTTTCTTAACGGCTTTCCCTTTACCACGAAAATCGGGTTTACGTGGTTTGATGCCTTTAAACTTACCTTTTAACCCTTCTAGCTCAGAGAAGCTCAAATCTTGCTGCAAAAATGTTTCTACACGCTTAAAGCTATCCCAGTCTTTTGGACCAACGAGAGAAATAGCGTCGCCTTTGTTGCCCGCGCGTCCCGTGCGGCCAACTCGGTGCACATACTCTTCGCTGTGTTTTGGCATATCGAAGTTGATCACGTGAGTCACGTTAGCAATGTCTAAACCTCGGGATGCGATATCTGTGGTCACCAGAATCTTAAACACTGCGCGTTCAAATTGACTCATAATGGTATTGCGCTGAGTCTGAGTAAGGCCGCCACTCAGGGCGATTGCTTTGAGCTTCTTCTCATTCAGTTTCTCAGTCAGACGCTCAGTGTCTGCGCGAGTCGCGGTAAAGATAATGACCTGCTTATACTCGGCGTCATTAAGAACGCGCTCAAGAATCGCTTCTTTGTGATCTAGGTGATCACATAGGTAAAATTTTTGCGTGATGTCTTTGTGCTCTTCACTGCCGGCGCCAATCGCAATGCGTTTCGGCGCATCGAGCATCTCACTCGCAATCTCATTAACATCGGTATGATCCAAGGTGGCTGAAAACATCAATGTCTGACGGCGACGATGTTTTGCCGCTTTGTGAATACGGCGCAGCTCAGGTGCAAAACCAAGGTCAAGCATACGATCGGCTTCATCGAGCACTAAGGTTTCCAACCCATCGAGAAATAGTGAGCGGTGCTCTAAATGGTCAGCCAAACGTCCAGGCGTTGCCACAATAAACTTAGGATAGCGACGCAGTGCTTTCACTTGATCGTTAAAGTTTTCTCCGCCAACCACTAAGGTAGCATCGTAAGACAAGCCGCCAAGCATTGAGCGCAGTTCACCATAAACTTGCTTAGCCAACTCTCGAGTCGGCGCCAAAATCAAACCGCGAGGGTCTTTTGCTGAAAACGCTTTGTTTTTTAAAGACTTGTGCAACATAGGTAGAACAAATGCCAGCGTTTTACCTGAACCTGTTTTTGAAGAAGCTAACAGATCCTTGCCCGCAATCGCCACGGGAATGGCGCGCTGCTGTATCTCTGTTGCTTGCTTAAAATCGTAATGTTTCAAGTTTTTAAGTAAGCGATTGTCTAAGCCTAAATCTTTAAACTGCAAAGTATTCTCCAATTGAACTGTGTGTTGCAGGCACGACGTCAAAGGGTGCCGATTGAACACGAATAAAATAAAAAACAGGCTATGATAACTGTATTCAACGAAAGAGGATAGAGATCACAGAAAATAATCTCAGAACACAAATTATTGGCAAAATCAGTCGATAGATCACCTTGCACTGATTGCTCTCGCCAATGAGACATTGATCAACTAATTCGATAATTGCTTCAATTCTTGGGTTTTTTTGACTTTGACCTACTTTAGGATGCCTATAATTAGAGCTACACTGAACACGTCACTATAAGATTAAGAAGTTATAGGGCGTTTATTGATACTTATACATGCAAGGAGTTCTCTATGAACAAAATGTTGATCGCAGCTGCAGCGTCTTCTGTTCTTCTACTAGCTGGCTGTGCTTCTGGTCCTGATGAAGCAACTACAGCGAAAATGGATGAGCTAAGCAACCAAGTCAGCCAACTAAGCCAAGACGTTCAAGCTCTACAATCAGAAGTACGTAAATCGAACGACTCAGCGATGGCAGCTCAAGAAGAAGCAGCACGCGCTAACGAGCGTATCGACAACATTGCTCAGTCTTACACTAAGTAATAAGTCTTCCTAAAAAGAGGGTCAGCAAGCTGACCCTCTTTTTTTATGTCTAATAGATAAACGATGCGGCAACGATTTCAACCGGCACTCCATTTTGCGCCAAGATGGCGGCGCGAGCTTTCACATCAGAATGGTCAAACTCTTCAAGCCACCAGCTAAGCTCAATCGGAACTTCAAGGTCTTTCTTTACACCATCACTGCGCGTCAACGGCTCATGGGCTTCGAGAAAAACGCTTCGATCCGGCTCAAGTGCAATTTTGATCGGCTCATTAATGACCCTCACCTTTTCACCTAACTCAACCTGAGCAAACAACCACTCAATATCTTTAGGCTCCATGCGAATACAACCAGAGCTCACCCGCAAGCCAATACCAAAATCTTTATTGGTCCCGTGAATCAGGTAGTCTCCGACGCCATAAGCCAGCCTCAAAGCATATTCGCCAAGCGGATTGTCTGGCCCTGCTGGCACCACGGCTGGCAGTTCAATACCTTTGGCCAAATACTCTTTGCGAATGGACGCTGGCGGTGTCCAAGTCGGATTTGGCCGTTTTTGACTGATGCGTGTTTCCATTTCTGGCGTGTCGCGACCAATGCGACCGATACCCACCGGAAAAATATGCACCTTATTAATCTCAGGCTCGAAGTAGTAGAGGCGCAACTCTGCCAAGTTGATCACAATGCCTTGACGCTCTACATTGGGTAGGATTATCTGAGTTGGAATCGTCAGTACGTAGTCCGCTTTTGGCAAGAAAGGGTCGACCCCTTTATTGGCTGCCATCAAAGAGAGAAATCCCACGTCATACTGTTTCGCTATCGTAGCCAGCGTCTCGCCTTCTTGTACTTGGTGAAACTGGGTTCGACCGACAATACTGCTGCCCTCCATCGGCAGCTCATAGGTCGCAGCAAACAGCGGCGAACTGATAAAACAGCACCATGCGATTAATTTACGCACCATTCCCATTATCCTTGGCTTCTTTATAGAGGGCTAAGGTTATCTCCCTTTCGGTCTTGTGATCAACTATTGGCGCAGGATAAGACAAAGCTTTCGCATTCGGTGCTTTCCAAGGTTGGTGAATGTACTTTTTCGGCAGCTTAGCGAGCTCGGGAATCCATGTGCACACAAAGTGGCCCTCTGGATCAAATCTCTCCCCCTGAGTCACCGGATTAAAAATCCGAAAATAGGGCTGACCATCACATCCGGTCGACGCACACCATTGCCAACCGCCATTGTTCGCCGCGTAGTCTCCATCAATGAGCTTAGACATAAAGTACGACTCTCCAATCCGCCAATCGACGTGCAGGTCTTTAACCAGGAAGCTAGCCACAATCATCCGCAGTCGATTGTGCATCCAGCCAGTGGCGTTGAGTTGCTTCATCGCAGCATCAACAATCGGGTAGCCGGTGGTGCCCGTTTTCCACGCTTCAATCCATGCTGGGTTGTTTTTCCAAATTAGCGCATCACCCCAAGGGGTAAAGCTGCGCCCTTTACTGAGTTTTGGTTCGAAATAAATCAGGTGTTGGTAAAACTCACGCCAAATCAGCTCGCTTTGCCAAATCTCACGGCCTCCGACTAAGGGCAGTGCTTGCTGGTAAGTTAATCGTGCCATGCACTGTCGAACCGAAAGCGCGCCAATCGCCAAATACGGAGATAACTTGCTGGTGCCAGCTACTGCAGGAAAATCGCGCTGCTTCTCGTAAGCGTCGGCTCTGTCACTATCAAATTGACGTAGTTGCTTGATAATACTCTCTGTGTCGACCGCATATCGCTCACTCGTTTGACGCGGATAATCAAAGCTAGACCGAGGTGACAGTTCGCTTACAATCTCATCTCGCCATACCGCTTGTTGCGTCAGCGGCTGCAATTTCGTCACACGCCAAGGTGACTGATACATTTTCGCCAAGTAAGCTCGCTTGAACGGGGTAAACACTTTGAAGTAGTCACCCTGTTTATTTTTAACGCTGCCTGGTGGTAACAAACACTTGTCGTCAAACCCATGCCATTCAATGCCATCGGCCGCTAGTAGATCCACCAGTTGGCTGTCACGCTGCACTTCATTCACTTCGTACTCTTTGTTGAAGTAAACACCAGTGACAGCATGCTCACGCGCAAGCTTAGCCACCAACTGAGCAGACTCTGCAAACGTCGCAACTTGGGCGTACACGAGCGGAATGTTGTTTTGCTGGAGATCCTTTTGCACCTCAAATAGGCGGCGGTAGATCAAATCGGCCTGAATCGGCGCCAAGTCATGTGCTTGCCAGGAGTCTGGTGTCGCCACATATATAGCTAGAACCGGCTCGCCACTGATAGAGGCATGATATAAGGCCGTGTTGTCTTCTGCGCGTAAGTCCCTGCGAAGCCAAACCAGTTTCATTCTACCCTCTCACTTTTTATCAGTTCTGACACCAGCACTTTGCCCTCAAAGTTTTGTTGAATGCGCTCTACAATGCTGTTTTGTGCCGCACTTAAAGGGCGAGAGCTATACAATGCCAGCGCCTGATAGCTGTCTAACCCTGGGTGGTCAATCAACCCAGATAAGTCATCGACGCCATCAATGATGACGATATTCATGCCCAACTCAGACAGTTTCATTGCCCACAATCGTGAACCCACATCATTTACAGAATCGTAACTCACCAGTAAGCAGCGGCCGGCTCGAGCGGCTTTATTCTCTGCTTCTAAAATCGAACTTAATCGCGCCGATAAGATGGCGTCCATCAAGCCTTTTTGCAGTGACCGCAAACCAAAACGGACCAGCGACAGCGCCTTCTCAGCAGGTTGGATAAACTGACTCTCAACCACCTCAAGCGGGTACTCTTTCAGCACTGTACTGGCAATCGATTCCGCTTTGCCTCTATTCAAATCAGCCAAGGCTTGCAGAAACTTCTCTACCTCTTCAAGTTGAAACTCTGCAGTAACAAAATCGCCATCGTTGTCGCTATTGGACTCCAGTACCGACTTCACTTTACCGATAGGCACACCTTTGTTGAGCCAACTTTGTATTTCACCAATCAAGGCGATATGTTTGTCCGTGTAGAGACGGTGACCTTTTTCGGTGCGCTGAGGCTGCACTAAGCTATATCGTCTCTGCCAAGCTCGCAATGTGACCGGCTTGACGCCAGTGATCTCTGACACTTCGCGAATTGCGTACAGCTTTTTTTCACAATCCATAACGTAAACGTAACTCCTGTGGGTGAGGTTGAAGGAATGCTTGGCCCGCCAAGTAGTCGTCAGGATGAGCATTCAAATAGTGTTTAAGTAGGGTCAACGGCGCAAGCAGAGGCAACAGACCTTCGCGATACTCATCGATGACTCGACGTAGCTCTTGTTTTTGCTCTTTATCGAGATGGCGCTTGAAGTAGCCTTGGATGTGCATTAGGACGTTGGTGTTGTTCTTACGGCTGGCACGATGTGCCATCGCGTTCATCAGGCCAAGACGGTAAAGCTTGAAGAACTCATCGATATCATACTCTTTAATGTTGGCGACAAGGCTACCCAACTCTTTATAAGAGGCGGGATGGTGCGCCATCAACGTCAGCTTGTAGCGAGAGTGGAAGGCGACAATTTTGCCACGGGTTGGCTCATCACCCATCGACTGATAGAAGTCATACAGGGAATAGATGCGAGTGATGAAGTTTTCTTTTAGCACAGGGTCATTGAGACGGCCATCTTCCTCTACGGGTAACCAAGGCATCGCCTTCATTAGCTCATTGGTGTAAAGACCGACCCCAATCGCTTCTGAATTGTTCTTGCTGTACACCTTGACGCGTTCCATGCCACAGGTGGGCGATTTGGCACAAACGATGTAGCCACACAATTTTTCTGACTCAAGCTGCGCCACTTTATTCTTGGAGTAGTTGATCATGGTGTCAGTGTGGTCTTTGGTCGAATCTTTGGTCTCTACCAGCGCAATGCGCTCTTGATCAGATATCAAACGAATGGTTGGACGTGGTACTGGCATACCAGAGCCCACCTCGGGGCAGACAGGAACAAACTCAAAATAGGGCGCGAGTTCCTTGGTCACAAACTTACTGATCTTGTGTCCAGAGTCGAAACGCACTTTTTCACCAAGTACACATGAGCTAATACCGATTTTGATTTGCTGGTCCATGACTGGCTCCTTGACATTGCTAAGCTATACAATTTTATTTGTTGTATAAGTTTTAGCACAACTTTCATCAGGTGTACAAAAAAAATATTTGTACAATTTCGAGCCTTTCCTACGATCAGAAGTCAATTTTGGTTCACAACCGCAGGCAAACGTTTTTACGAATCGATTGCCCAATCAGTTTCAACATTTTTAGTTATATATAGCCAAAGGCTGGTACATTCCGCTGGTTTCTGTGACTCATCTCTCATGGAGAGAACCTAGATGCAGCTAGTATTGCCTCAACAGATTTTTCAAAATCAACATAATTAGTAATTAGAAACAGCAATTGCTAATAAATTTGGAGTATTGACTATGGCAACCCCACACATTAATGCAAACCCAGGTGATTTCGCAGAAACGGTTCTTATGCCAGGCGACCCACTTCGCGCTAAGTACATTGCCGATACGTTCTTAGAAGATGTACAACAAGTTTGTGATGTTCGTAACATGTTTGGTTACACAGGCACTTACAAAGGTAAGAAAGTGTCTGTGATGGGCCACGGTATGGGCATCCCATCATGCTGTATCTACGTTCACGAGCTCATCGCTGAGTACGGCGTGAAGAACGTGATTCGTGTCGGTAGCTGTGGTGCTGTGCGTGACGACGTTAAACTGATGGACGTTGTTATCGGCATGGGTGCATCGACTGACTCTAAAGTGAACCGTATCCGTTTCAACGACCACGACTTCGCCGCCATTGCTGACTTCGGCCTACTAGAAGAAGCCGTTAACCAAGCTCGCGCTCAACAAGTGCCAGTTAAAGTGGGTAACGTTTTCTCTGCTGACCTTTTCTACACTCCAGAAGCAGATATCTTCGAGAAGATGGAAAAGCTAGGCATTCTAGGTGTCGATATGGAAGCGGCCGGTATCTACGGCGTTGCAGCTGACCTAGGTGCAAAAGCACTGACTATCCTAACCGTTTCTGACCACATCATCCGTGGCGAGAAACTGAGCTCTGAAGAGCGTCAGAAGTCATTCAATGACATGATGAAAGTCGCACTAGAAACAGCGATCAACATCTAATTCGATTTACTTTGCCGCCAAGTAATCACTTGGTGGCCAGAATAATCCCGAGGGGGAGATAGTGACAACTGGCAAACTGCCAAAGGAAGCAGACGGGTTACAGCTCAACTTTTGTAAAACATTGGCGTGTGACAACTTTGGATTGAGTGATGCACATCGTTACGTTGTGCAGCATGCTAACCCTAAGCGACCTGCGATGGTTTGTCGGGAGTGCGGTGCTTTCCCCCCCTTACTTAACAATCAAGAGGTGTTAAACGAGCTACATCGTTTACGCCACCTGCACAGTGATGGCCTACCCGCTTGTCGCAATGACCAGTGTGAAAATTTTGGCCTGTCTGTTCATACCCATAAACACCTATACCATGCGTTTGGCTACAGCGGCGATCGTCAGCGTTATCGTTGTAAAGCGTGCCAGTCGACCTTTGTTGATAAATGGTCAGGTGCCAACAAAAAACTTCAATTTCAAGAAAACCTCCTTGGCTTGCTCTTTATGGGCTACTCGGTACGCGAGATCTGCCGAAAATTAGAGATCAATCCAAAGACGTTCTACGACCATCTGGATCACATCGCGAGTCGCTGTCGACGTAAACTGGCGATGTTCGATGCACGTTGGGTCAACCACGCAGCCAGTTACGAGCTGGCATCGCATTACACCGCGTTGCAACCGAAAAGCAATAACGGCGTACTGTGGATAGCGACCGGGGAAGCGCACAGTGGCTACATCTTGTGCCAGCATGTCAACTACTCGGCGCATGAAGAACCAAGCGGTGAAGTCGACCACGATCCATATAAGTTTCCGGCTCGGTTCGTTTCGCGTGACCACTCGTCGGAAGCCAATATGCCGACGCCGAGTCCTTCACCTTTGCTACGTGAACGTATCGACCAGCAATACCAAACCATACTCGCGCGCGGTAACGTCGAAGACCCTATGGGTAACTTAACCGTGTTCAATTACCCCTCAAAAGGCGCGTTGATTCGTCCGCCCTACACCTCTTACGCACACTTTCTGCACGTGCTAGACATGTGCCAGAGCGATCGTCAGGTCTCGATTTATATGCCACAAGACCCGGTGTTGCGTTCGGCGGCGCTGAGCGTGTGCCTGCCGCGAATTCAACGTCAAAATGTCGACCTTTTATACGTTGAAGAAGACAAGAGCTGGCAATCAGACTTCGCTATTGAGAAAATTGACATTGTTCATATGGGCTGGTGGCGCGATCGCTGGGCAATCACAACTCACGGCAACGCCGCCAAAGGCATCTGCTATCTTGCTGGAAATAACAGCCAGCCAAAACAGTGGCTTAAAACAGCATCGATTCGACAAACGGCGTTCTTCCAACATCGTTTTGCAACGCTATTCGAGAGCTTTATCAATGAACCAAGACGCAAGTTACGCCCCGGTGGCTTGCTGCCAATGCTCGATATCTTTAGGGCTTGGCATAATTTGTGCTATCAAAATAAAGAAGGCAAAACAGCCGCGCAAGTCTTAGAGCTGACCCAATCTCCTTTGACACTGAGTGAGCTGCTTTCATAATCATTAGTAGTGTGACGAGTGCCGTTAAACCGTAGCTGTTTTACCATTTTTTGTAGAGTTGACTCTTTAGCTATTCATATAATGCAAACAGGGTACTGAGGCACTAGGCAGTAAAGGACTGATTCATTGGATAAAAGCCAACGACTGTTAGAAGTCGAAATAGAGCAAATTAAGAGCAGAATAGAATCCGACCCAGAAAAAGTTTGGGCGATCGCCGAGCAGTGTGCGTCGCGTTCTGCACAAATCCTCTATCCAGAAGGCGAAATCCAGTCACTTGTTATTATGTCTCGTTGCGCTTGGTGCACCATGGATTACCGCAAAGGGCTCAAGTACATCAAAGAGGCGCACAGTAAGCTCAACACTCTCGATACCGACGATCTGCTCCCCGAAATCTTGCATATCCATGCACTCCACTACTGGGGTCAAGCCAAATACTATTCCGCGCAGCAATACTGGATTAACGCTCTTGAGCAATCAGCACTGGTAGACGAAGAAGAAGTGCAGCTTGAAGCGCTGATTGGACTCGGCAATGTATGGCGCATCACCCATGAGTATGACTTAGCGCGAACCACACATGAACTGGCCGTGACCGTCGCCAACAGTGCTCGAATCGGATGGCTGGAAGGTAAGGCGCGTATCTTGCTCGCCTGGGATCACTACCTACTCAAAAATTATGTCGAAATGCTGTCGGTTCTCGATGGCGCCGCCGAAGCGCTCAAAGATCATCATGATAAAACCTGGCAAGCAGAAGTGTGGGATTTTCGTGGCCTTGCACTACTTGGGCTTGAACGGATCAAAGACGCCGAAGAAGCCACCCAAAAGGCGCACGACTTGGCCATGCGCCACGACTTAGTGTGGATGAAGGCTCATTCTTACATCAGTCGAGCTCGGGTAGAACTGCTACGTAAACAGCCGCAGAAAGCCGCAGAGCTGCTGGTCAAAGCCGAGCAGTCTGCGGTCAACTTCGATAACGGCGAACTGCTCTCTCAGATCTGTTTCCAGCAATCTCGTGTTGCCGAAGAGTCTGGCGACCACAAGCGGGCGCTGAAAGCGTTTCGCAAATATCGCAAGCACGCCACCGATATGCTACGTGAGCAAACAGCGCGTGTCAGCAACGATAAGGCCCGAGCTTCGAAAAGACAACTTGAGCAACGGGCGCGCAAGCTGATTAATCGAATTCGTGGTCAACATGAGTTTGATCCAGACAAACAGCTTAGCCAGATGGTGTCCGAAACCTATTGGTGGGAGCAGTTAGTGCTGTTTAAAACCGAGCTCAAGCGCTCGAATCACTCGGTGATTGTTATCCAACACGCTGACAGCAATTATATTCAAGTCTGTACCGAGCTGGCGCACTCTATGTGTAATAAGCAGGATTTGCTGTCGCGCCTGAGTAGCGACCGATTGGGTATTTTACTCGCAGAAAAAGGCGACGAAGCCCTCAGTGTGTTCCACATCTTGGCCAAAATGATCGAACTTTATCCTTGGCACAGAAAAGGATTAACCAGCGAACTGCCGAAAGTGGTCTATCACGATATTCTTTCTTTCCCATTTACCCTAGACCAACTCGAAGAAAGCCAGAGACAGGAAGAACAACATGGAAGCATTGTTAAAGAAAATTACTGACTCCGGCCTAGACGCGACTTCGGTTAGCGGTGAAGAAGCGTTAATTTTTTGGAATCACGTACGCCAGCACGTCGCCACCACAACGCAAGAAAAAGCTCAGTGTTTGATCATCAGCGCTGAGTTCCGCTCTGAACTGAGACAGTTGCAAACCAGTATCGATGAACTCAATGAGGCCCTCTCCTTTCTGACGCTACCGCAGGACGCGGAACTGATCCTCGAAGTTCGCTCTGGTCTCGCCGAACGTCTGGTAGAAAACGGCGACTTTCATGGCGCTCTCAACCAATTTATTAAGTCTTCCACCATCGCTGTCGATAATGGCTTTATCGATGCCTATGTGTTGGCCGTTTTAGGCATGGGAAATCTGTGTGATGCCTACGGCGACCACAATCGCGCGCTGCGTTACTACCAAAAAATCGACAGCATTGATCACGCCATCAGCAGCCGCTCTCTGCGCTTGCGTTATAAGCTGCATATGCTGGCGTGTTACATAGAGCTCAATCGCACCACCGCAGCCAACGACCTGGTCAAAGAGTGTGAAGAACTCAGCATCCTAGTCAGTGATAAAGTACTTTCCGGCCAGATTTTACTCTACCAAGCAAAGATCTATCGTCAAACTCAACAACTCGACTTGGCGATGCAGTGTTTGAGTAATGTGCAATACACAGCGGGCAACATTCACTCGAACTGGCTATCAAACATGATTCGGTTAGAGCTCGCCTACTGTTTGAGCGCAAAGAACAAGTCACATATCTCCCGTTGGTTGCTCGAATCGACGAAGAAGCGAATTCGTCTTTACGCATCCCCGGTGCTCAGCCTTAAGCTCTATAACTCTCTCGCCGCGGTATGTGAAGAGAGCGGCGACTTTCAAGGGGCGCTCAACTATGAAAAGCAAGCCTACCGCATCGAAAGTGATCTGATGAAAAAAATCCCAATTGGTGAGCTTGGTGCTAGCCAGTTGCGTCGCTTGTCTCGTTTTGAATTGCAACTAAAGCTCATATTGTCGGAACAAGAAAACCGTGAATTGAAAGAGACCACTGAGAGTCAAAAACATACGGTGGCACAGCTGCAACAGGATGTGTTTACTGACCCACTGACCAGTTTGCACAATCGCCGCTGGTTGGATGTAAAGCTGAAAGACTTACTGCTGCACGACGTTCCTTTTGCGCTCATGGTGGTCGATATCGATCACTTTAAATCGATCAACGATGAACTGAGCCACTTGGTGGGTGATAAAGCGATCGTCAATGTTGCCGCTGAGCTTCATGCCTACTTTAAGTTTCGCGGCGCTTCATGTGTGCGCTTTGGTGGGGAGGAGTTTCTGGTTATTTTAGAACGCTCAAATCTAGAGCAAGCGAAAATGCATGCCGAAGCCTATCGTGAACGCATCTTTAACTTTGGATGGCAAAGCATACTAGGAGAACGCGGGCTGACCGTCAGTATCGGGATTACCTTGCATCGAGAGGGAGAAAACACCCAGCGCACCTTTTATCGAGCCGACAAAGCGCTTTATCGCGCCAAGGCCAACGGCCGAAATCAAGTGTGCACTGAGCAATAATTGCCTGTTGTTTACCGAATAAAAAACAGAGAGACCCCGACAAGAGCCAACAGTGTGCCAAACAGAGCCCTTCGGGTTATACGTTGGCCTTTCACCGCATAAATCACCAACATAAATAGCGGGCTGGTCGCTATCAGTGTTTGCGCAACCGCAGGATTAGCGTATTTAAGGGCCACTTGCTGTAGCCAAAGGGCTAAAAAGGTACCAACAAAAATCGCGGCCATAAGCCAAGCAAAATTGTGACGACTCAGCGAACGCAAATTTTGATTTAGCGCTTTAAACGGTTGACGCTCAACAAAACTTATCACCACAACCAACGCCATAACGCCGGCCATCAACCGAATCAGTGCGCCAAAGAGCGGCGCAATATCGCCTGCCACCAATGCATAATGAGAGATCACCACCCCGCTTGCTTGGCAGACGCTCGCCAACAGACCAAAGCCCACGCCCGACCAGTTTACCGCTTGACCATCGTTATGAAATACAACCATAGAGACGGCGAACGTGGTAACGATAACGCCGACCCAGCTTTGCAGGGGTAATACACTACCAAGCGCCACCAACGCCAACACTCCGGACAACGGAGGAGCCAGTGATTCAAGTAGCAAGGTTTTGTTCGGGCCGATCCGTTTAAGCGAGGCGAAATAAGCGCTATCTCCGATGGCAATGCCAAGAACACCTGAAAAAGCCAATACAGAAAAATGCAGCCACGAAAGCGTCAGTTCACTAGCAGGAGCCAAAGGCAGCAAAAGCAGCATCATCACCGAAGCAATCACCCCTTTTACGATGTTAAGCTGCAGCGCACTAAATCGATGGCTAAACTGGCTATAAATCCACGTAGCCAGTGCCCAAACAAACGCAGCGCCGACCGATGCTATCTCTCCTTGATACGGCATCTTCATTCCCAGAAATTCTCAACTATTGGTCACAAGACTATAACATTTGCGTGTCTAATGTATTGTTTTTATTCCTATACTTTGTATTGGAATAGACGTACTCTTCGATATGCTCACTGTTTAAGTAAGGAACCTCACCATGTTTTTGGACTACTTTGCGCTTGGACTCTTGATCTTCGTCGCTCTGGTTATTTTTTACGGCATTATTGTCATCCACGACATTCCCTATGAGATCGCCAAAGAACGCGAACACCCTCATCAAGACGCCATCCATTATGCTGGCTGGGTCAGCCTATTCACTCTCCATGCTCTCTGGCCTTTTCTGTGGATTTGGGCGACTTTATGGCGCAAAGAGCGCGGCTGGGGCTTTCAAAAACTCGAGGCTGAGCAGCACGACATTCATCACCGGGTTGATGCTCTCATTGACCAAGTGGCTCAGCTAAAACAAGAGGTGAGCGATCTTAAGCAAAGTCAAAAGGACTCAACTGCAACTCACACAGCGAACACGAATGAGGAGAACAAATAATGGATTTACTACTCATTCTGACCTACACCGCCATTTGTATCGCCATCTTTAAAGTCTTCAATATTCCGTTGAATAAGTGGACCGTCCCCACAGCGGTACTAGGTGGCGTAGTCTTGATCGGCACCTTGATCTTGCTGATGAACTACAACCACCCTTTCACTCAAATTGGTAATCAAGTGTACTCGACCACCCCAATCGTTTCTGGCGTGCGTGGGCGTGTTATCGACGTGCCGGTAGAGCCGAACACACCGCTGAAACAAGGTGATGTGCTGTTCACCATTGATCCTATCCCCTATCAAGCCGAAGTGGCGAAAAAGCGCGCTCAAATCAAAGAGGCGAGCCAAGGCGCGCTCGGGCTTGAATCATCTTATCAGGAAGCATTAGCGGCTCAATCCAAAGCAATAGCAGAACGCGACAAAGCACAACGCGAATTTGACCGCTATCAACGCGGCTTCGACAAAGGCGCCTTTACCGAGCAACAACTCGACACCCGTCGCCAAGCCTATAAAGCTGCCGAGTCGAGCGTTAACGTTGCAACCGCTAAAGTTGAGCAAGCTCAGTTGGCACTGGACTCAGAAATCGGTGGCGAGAACACTACCGTTGCTCGCTTGCTAGAAGAGTTGCGTCAAGCTGAGTTTGATTTGGAGCAAACCGTGGTTCGAGCGCCAACCGACGGTTTTGCCACTCAGTTGGCTCTAAGACCAGGGGTGATGGCGGTGCCTCTGCCACTCGCACCGGTAATGACCTTCGTTCACAGCGAAGAACTTTATTATACCGCTGCGTTTAGACAAAACTCCCTTCAACGCCTGCAACCAGGCTATGAAGCTGAGTTTTTGTTCAGAGCGCTACCAGGGAAAGTCTTTAAGGGCGAAGTGGTTGAAATCATCCCCGCCATTGGCGAGAGCCAGTTTCAAGCGCGTGGAGCGTTACTCGGCACTGCTGCACTGCGAACCAGCGGGCGAGTGTTTGTCAAACTTAAAATTACCGACGACATGACGCCATACAACTTACCACTCGGTACTGCGGTTGAAGTTGCCGTGTACTCTGACAAGTTCACTCATGTTTCAGTCATGCGCAAAGTATTGATTAGAATGAAGAGCTGGCAAAACTATCTCTATCTTGATCACTAAGAACGAAAAAAGCCTAGAAGTTTTTCTAGGCTTTTTTATCTCTTTTATCTCTCGAACCTCGATTAGGCAAGATTGAGAAACAGTTCGTCGTCCGTCATGTATTTGTGTTTATTGCCCAAGTTTCGTACGTGCATAAACATAAAATCTGGGAAGCCCGGTGCTAGCAGATCATTCGGTTGCCAAACAATGCCGCCGACAAACACGTAGCGGCCTTGCTTCTCCTCATCGTGACATGGGTTGTTGAGTTCTGTAGATAATTCCGGGCGTACACCTTCAACCACACATACAATTTGCCCCTTAGCGACACCAATAACTCGTTTCACTAAGTTTGCTTTGACGCCACACTTCCATGCTTGACGTGTCGCCATTTCAAATCCGTGCTTTCTCACGCTTTTGTGAATATTGACGATGAGATTCATAACCACTTATCTCTAATGTTCAAACATCAGTCTAGATTATGGCTTGCCGCTAATAATTACGACCGAGGAGTTCATCTTTTTTCTCACCAGATGAAAATCGCTGATAAAAACATCACGTCTAAGCAGGAATTATTCCACCAGATTGTTATTGCTTACTCGACTTTTTTGATTCACATTAGGTTAACATTTTAGGGGATTGATATGAGTGCATCGAGTTTTCTTCGCTTGCTTTGTCTAGCGGCCATCTGGGGTGGTTCGTTTCTATTTATGCGCATTGCCGCAAATACCTTCGGCCCAGCGTATTTAATTGAGTTTCGCGTTGGGTTTGCCGCACTTAGCTTGTTTATGGTTGCCTTGTACCTGCGCCGTAAACTCGCCTTTAGGCAGCACTGGCAACATTTCATGACGATTGGTCTTTTTAATACCGCATTACCTTTTTTGCTTTTTGCTTACGCCGCGCAGTCACTCAATGCCTCTACTTTATCCATTCTCAATTCCACTGCGCCCATCTGGGGCGCGCTGATTGCCGCCATCTGGTATAAAACCCGGATCACCGCGCGCGTTGCGTTAGGGATGGCTTTGGGGCTGTCGGGGGTAGCAACGTTAGTCGGTTTTGATTCTACCACTATGAGTGGCGAGTCACTGTGGCCTATTGGCGCCAGTCTTCTGGCCGCATTCAGCTATGGGATTGCCACAAACTACACCAAAGGCGCACCAAAAATTGCGTCGTTCGACAATGCGCATGGCAACATGTGGGCAGCCACCTTACTTATCGTTCCTCTACTGCCCTTTATCCCAATGCGCGCAGCACCAACACAGGTTGAAATCCTCTCTGTCGTGGCATTGGGCGTTATCTGCACTGGAGCAGCTTATCTGCTCTACTTTCGCTTGGTCGCGGATGAGGGCGCGACTTCAGCCCTCTCTGTCACCTTTCTTATTCCGGTATTCGGCATTGTCTGGGGCGCGGTTATATTAGACGAACCCATTGGTTTCAATACTTTATTTGGCACCGCGCTGGTGTTAGCTGGCACTATGTTGGTTACCGGATTTAGGCTAAGTCGGTTACTCGACCGTTCCCAACCAGAGCAAGCCGCCTCTTAACCCAACCAATCGTAGCGATAGCAGAGCAAAAAATTACTGCTATCATTTTTATACGTTGTACAGATAAACACTTGCAAGGTTGGCAATGACTGAAGGTGCACTGGTGGCCGCTGACAGCAAAAACAAGATCAGAGTCACAAAGTTAAAACAAAGATTCACATACCTTGCAAATCATTGCGACTTAACACTCATAATTCTGGCGTTTTGACCGATAAATTAACAGATGTATTACTAGCCAATCTCAATTAGCCTTCCGGCATAGGCGGAATAGGAATCCCAATATGAAAGAAGTTGAATTTCGAACGATAGACCGACTGTTTATCAAAATGTCCATCAATGACAAGATGTGGGTCATTTTTGCACTGTTTTTGATCTCAGTGGCCACGATAGCCGGTGGCAGATATGTACACACGCTCAATGCATTCGAACAAAGTACCCTGCAAGCAGCCGAACATAAGCTTGAAGGTGCCATTGCGGTCGGCACTTCCGAGACGCTTTCTGCTTGGAGAGAAATTCAACCAGTGAGCCGTAAGATGCCCGCCAACTACGACCAAGGACTCGCAATGGTTTCGGCTGTGGCCAAAGATGGCAAAGCCTACCAGCTCACCCTCGATAAACGCGCTGAGGCTCAGCAAGTTAAATCACAAGCGATTACCAGCCTCGCGCTCAGCTTTATTTGGGCTATCCCATTTGCCATCTTTACTTACTGGGTAGCGACCTTTATTGGTGGTGCGCTTTGGGTGCTGTACACCACCACGCAGCGTATCGGTGAAGGCGATCTCACGTCACGTCTTGGCTTCCATCCAGGTCGTGATGAGTTTGGTACCATTGGTTGTGCGCTCGACAAAGCGATGGACACACTCACTGAGCTGGTCGTAACGGTTAAGCAGAATGCGACCACCATGAGCGAGACCTCATCTTCATTTGAGCAAGAGATGAAAACCAGTGAGTCTCAGATCAGTCAGCAGTACGCCTCTTTAGACTCTGTTGCGACTGCGATGGAAGAGATGACAGCGTCAGCGAAAGAAGTCACCAATATCTCACAGCAAGCCACCGCGCAAACTGAAAACGACTCACAGCATATTGAGCAAAGCTATCAACGAGTTCGCTCTGCGATCAGTGAAATCACCAAACTGTCGGATTATATTGCTCAAGCCTCACAGTCCGTAGCAACGCTTACCGAGAACACCACTCAGATTAACGAAGTGATCACCACCATCAACGCCATCTCAGAGCAAACCAACTTGCTAGCGTTGAATGCAGCCATCGAAGCGGCCCGTGCTGGTGAACAAGGACGTGGCTTTGCCGTGGTTGCTGACGAGGTTCGAACTCTTGCTGGCCGCACTCAGGCAGCGACGGTAGAGATTCAAGCCATGATAGAGAAGTTGCAATCAGAAACTCACAGCATTGCTTCCATCACCGAACAAACCGTGAGCCAAGCGCAAACGAGTAGTGAACTCGTCGCCGATATCGGCAATGATGTTCAATCGATCTCCGAGTCTGCACGCTCACTGATGGACATGAGCATTCAAATCTCAACGTCAGCCGAAGAACAAAGTGCAGTGGCCAATGATATTGCCTCCGAACTCAGCGATATTCGCAACCAGTCCAACACCATACGCAGTGTCGCCGAGCAATCTTCGTTGGGCGTCGCCAACTTGACCAGAGCATCGGTGTCACTGGCCAATATCCTCAAACAGTATCGTACCTAATCATGCAAAGGGCCTCAGGGTCCTTTTTTATTGTCCTCTCTTAATTCAATGTCTGGCTGATCACATTTTGTTAACAACTGGCATGCATCACCATTAAAACAATTTAGACTAATTGCTCCAACACAAGGAGACACAACATGGACGATTTACTTGCCGATTACCCGGTGATCACTGAGATTCCCGTTGCCTGGGGAGAGATGGACGCGCTACAACACGTCAATAACGTCGTTTATTTCCGCTATTTTGAGACCGCTCGTCTCGACTACTTCAAGCAGATCGATTTACTGGTCAACCTTAAAGAAAGCCAAATTGGCCCTGTACTCGGCCATACTGAGTGTAAATACATCAGACCGGTGACGTTTCCAGACACCTTGTTGATCGGCTCGCGAGTGGTGGACTTGCAACAAGATCGCTTCACCATGGAGTACCAAATTGTCAGCAAGCGCCAAGGTAAAGTGACCACCCAAGGGCGAGCGACCTGTGTGATGTTTGATTTCAAAAACAACAGCAAAGCCGACCTCCCCGATAGCGTTAGGCAAGCCATTGCGGATGCTGAAGAAAGGCGCAACAACGTATAGAGAATAGGTGTCACTGTCGATTTAACTTGGTATATACTGCGCCCATTGTTAAACCCATGACTTTACGCTTAACATGAACAAAAGTTTACTGACTAATCTTATTGCCTTGGCCCTGCTTGCTGGTGGCTATCAAGCCGACAATCAAATTGCTTTCTATGCGGGTCTGTTTGCTTTTTCTGGTGCAATCACTAACTGGCTTGCCATCCATATGCTGTTTGAAAAGGTGCCCGGATTGTATGGCTCAGGCGTCATTCCGGCCCGTTTTGAGCAGTTTAAGACCGCAATTAAAACCTTGATGATGGAGCAATTTTTTACCCAAGCGAACATCGATAAGTTTTTAAGCAGTGAAATGGCAGGCGGCGCGACACTAAACTTAGAACCCGTTCTGGAAAAAGTAGACTTTAACCCTACTTTCGATTCACTGGTCGAGGTGATCGCTAACTCTTCTTTCGGTGGGATGCTGGCCATGTTTGGTGGTACAGAAGCCCTGCAACCACTCAAACAACCGTTTGTGGAAAAGATGCAAGAGTCGATTGTCGAGATTAGCCAAAGCGACGCGGTCAAACAGGCGCTAAAAGAGCAGTTTGAAGCCCCCGCTATGATGGAAGAGATTCAGGTCAACATCGAGAACATTATCGATCAGCGTTTGCGCGAATTGACGCCAAAATTGGTGAAAGAGATGGTGCAGAAGATGATCAAAGAGCACTTAGGCTGGTTGGTTGTCTGGGGCGGCGTGTTTGGTGGCCTTATTGGTGTCGTGTCTTCATTCGTTGCCTAGTCCACCCATTTACAAGGGAAGCACAACGGCTTCCCTTGTTGGTTAAGCTAGACATCTCTAGAGTTTAGCAATCAAGTCTGCATTCACACCAAAACTGGTCTTGTGCTCCTCAATCACCACCTCACTTCGAGTCTGAATAACGCCAGGCAGAGTGCCAAGTTTTGCCGACATAAAATGCTGATAAGCTTTCATGTCCTTAACTCGAACTTTGATCATGGTGTCAAAATCACCAGACAGTGAATAACACTCTTCAATCTCCGGCATATCCGCCACCGCTTCAGCAAACTTCTCAAAAATTGAAAAGCTGGTTTGATCAAGACGAATATGAATGAAAACTTGTACGTCCAAGCCCAATTTTTCAGGATTGAGCTCCGCGTGATAACCCGAAATATAACCTTCTTTTTCAAGACGTTTGACTCGGTCTGAGCACGGAGAGGTGGTCAAATTGACCTGTTTGGCGAGCTCAACAATCGGTAAACGCCCTTTAAGATTGAGCGCGCGAAGGATCTCTTTGTCGATACGATCTAAAGTCATGAATAGCCCAAATGCTAGCCTAACGAATTGGGCTCTATTCTAGAGGAAAAGCGGTAACAGTGAAGAGTGGTGGCGACAGATAACCACCAAGATGTGAGCTTATGCGATTTTTGCGTCAGTGAACGCGTTGCTCACTGGAGTCACTTCGGTTTGGCTGTTGCACACACGACAAAATGCCTGCTTTTCCATTTTCACGTAGTGATCGCCTTGGAATAGTGTTGAGAAGAAACAAGCCATGCTCTTCATCACCGAATCATGTTCAACTTCGCAGCGTTTCATCACGACTTTATGGTGCGTTGTTTTATTACAACAATGGCAGTGCATTTGTGGCATGTTCGTCTCTCCTTTTACTCTCGTTACTGATAGTCGACACATTGTGGAAGAGAGAGTTCACTAAATTCAAACAATAGTTTAGAAAACGTGAGATATGTTCAAAAAATGGGCGTTATAAACGAGAAAAGCCCCGAAAGTCGGGGCTTCATTAGCGAAATGGCGTCGATCTAGTCAAGTTCTGCCAATTGCTTCTTAAAGGTAGCATGCTGAGATTTCACGCTCTGCTCTGGTTCACCTGTCAGCAGACTCACCACAATAATGCTCAAGGTTGAGAAGATGATTCCTGGAACAATCTCGTAAACATCGAACCATCCGCCTGATAGTTGCTTCCAAACCACGATGGTAATACCACCGACCACAATACCAACAAGGGCACCATTACGGTTCATGCGTTCCCAGTACAGGCTAAGCACCAAGGCAGGACCAAATGCGGCACCGAAACCAGCCCACGCGTAAGAAACCAGACCCAGAACAGAACTGTCTGGTGTCATTGCTAGCACCAAGGCCACAACCGAGATACCAATCACAGCGATACGGCCAACAAGAACGATTTCTTCCGACGTCGCGTCTTTCTTAAACACTTGCTTGTAAAAGTCTTCGGCCAGTGCTGAAGACGACACCAACAACTGTGAGTCAGCAGTACTCATAACCGCAGCTAAGATAGCAGCAAGCAAAATACCTGCGATCACAGGGTGGAACAGTGAGTTAACCAATAGCATGAAGATTTTTTCGCCATCGTCGACCGTCACACCTGAGTTGGTCACGTAAACCAGACCCACCAGGCCAACCAGCATCGCACCTAGCATAGAGAGTGCAGTCCAGATAACCGCGATGCGACGTGCTGTCGTCAAATCTCTGTTCGAACGAGACGCTTTGAAACGAGCTAAGATATGCGGCTGACCAAAGTAACCTAAACCCCATGCCACAAGTGAGATAATGCCGATCGCCGACAATGGTTCACCTTTAGAGTCTTGCCATAAGGTTAACAATTCAGGGTTAATATTCGCTAGGTCGCTGCTAAGCTGGCCAAACCCGCCTTCTAATGCCGCAATAGGCACAATCAGCAGAGCGGCTGCCATTAGCAGACCTTGCACCAGGTCGGTCCAGGATACTGCAAGGAAGCCACCAAACAGGGTGTATGAAACCACACAGACTGTGCCGATGATTACCGCGGTGGTGTAATCCAAACCGAATACGGTTTCAAACAGTTTACCGCCAGCCACTAGACCCGAACTGGTATAGAAAAGGAAGAAAAGAAGAATGAAGAAAGCAGAAATAACCTGAATCATCTTCGAGTCATCGTTGAAACGGCGTGATAGGAACTCTGGCAAGGTCAGCGCGTCAGTGGTGATACTGTAAGTACGCAGACGCTTTGCATTGATGAGCCAGTTGAGCCAGGTTCCCGCGAGTAAGCCACCCGCTAGCCAGAATGCTTCAATACCAGCCGCATAGGCGTAACCGGGTAAGCCAAGTAGCAACCAGCCACTCATATCTGAGGCACCCGCAGAAAGTGCTGCAGGCCAAGGTCCAAGTGAGCGACCGCCAAGAAAATAATCGCTTGAGCTTTTCGTTCGTTGATATGCGTAAACGCCGATTGCGAGCATCATGATCAGATACGCAATAAACGTGGTCGTAATAGCAAAGCTATTTTCCATGTGATTTGTCCTCTCTAATAATATCGCCTTCCATGATTGCCCTCTTTACCAGAGGGCAGGCCAAAGAAGAGTTAGTGGGTTTCGTTACCAAGCTCAAGCAAGGTCGCGTTACCACCCACTGCTGTTATATTTATTGTGCGGGTACGCTCTGTAATAAAACGGAGCGCTAAGTGAGGATCGTGGGCAACAGGAATGTTGACCAGATCCGTTTCGGACGTCAGGCTAACGATCGCGCCTGAGCGTTTCGCCAATTGTCGGTTGAGGGTTTTCTCAACCTGCTCATTACCAACGTATCCAATACTGCGTACATCCGACTCGAGCAACTGATGATAAGCATCAAGTGCAACGAACTGTACTAAATGGGTTGGCAGTGAAGACTGCAAAAATGCCGTCTCAAGCGCTTGACTTAACTCGGCATCATCACTGCATAAGATCACGGTGTTTCCTGCGATCAAAGCGGCAGTCATCTGCGCGACCACGGCTTGCTTAGCCGACGTTTGCTCATCATCTTGGATGACAAGCGCTACACCACGCCCTGCGGTGTAGAGTTCGTTGGTTTCTCCAGTAGGCCCAACCAATTGATGCGTTTCCGCCAGCAACGCCGACGCTTGCTCAATGTGATAAGACACCACCGAGGCCAACTCAGGCTGAACCTGTTGTAGAGCCTGTTTAAAAGCGAGCAAACACTCACTTTTTGAATCAAAATCGGTCAGATTCCAGTTTTCCCAAGCTGAAAAAGCATCAGCAAAACGAGTGACTTGATGAACCATGATTATTTCTCCTCGCCTTTAATTAAGAAAACTGAGTTTGAGTGAAGCGGTATAGGTAATGAGGACCACCCGCTTTAGGCCCAGTGCCTGAAAGCCCTTGACCGCCAAATGGCTGAACACCCACAACCGCACCCACTTGATCACGATTGATGTAGCAGTTACCGACTCGGGCGTGTTTTTCAATCCAGCGGTAGGTGGTTTCATTTCGGCTATGAATGCCCATCGTCAAGCCAAATCCGGTTTGGTTGATTTGCTCGACCACTTGATTGAGCTCACTGGCTTTAAAACGCACTATGTGCAGAATCGGACCAAACTGCTCCTCTTTGAGCACTGAGATGTCACGAATTTCAAACGCCGTTGGCGCAACAAAATCACCGTACTCATGCTCTTGCGACAAAGCTAGCTGAGCGACTTTTTTCTCACTGGCACTCATCTGTTCGATATGAGCCATGAGTTTGTTTTTCGCATTCGCATCGATAACTGGCCCCACATCGGTTGAGTGCAAGTAAGGTTTGCCGACACTTAACTCCTGCATCGCGCCTTGAATCAATGCAACGATTCGGTCTGCAATATCTTGTTGGACATACAACACGCGCAAGGCACTACAACGTTGACCCGCAGAGGCAAACGCTGAGCGAATCACATCACGAACGACTTGCTCTGGCAGTGCAGTACTGTCGACGATCATCGCATTCTGCCCACCCGTTTCGGCAATAAACGGTACCGGCGCTGCGTCGCGCTCAGCCAAAGTTTGATTGATGCGCTGCGCCGTCGCTGTGGAGCCGGTAAACGCCACGCCCGCAATGGCAGGGTGTGACGTCAAGGCCGAGCCAATTTCGGCGCCGCGACCAGTCAGGAGCTGAATCGTGCCCGCAGGGAAGCCTGCATCTTGCATCAACTCAACAGCTCGAGCCGCAATTAAACTGGTTTGTTCAGCAGGTTTAGCGACCACGGTATTGCCCGCCACCAACGCCGCGGTGACTTGACCGAGGAAAATCGCCAATGGGAAGTTCCAAGGGCTAATACAAACGAACACACCACGACCTTGGCGCACCACTGTGCGGTTTTGACCGTCAAAACCCTTTAGCGCCAACTCACCCAGTGCGTCGACTTGCTTGGCGTAGTAACGACAGAAATCGACCGCCTCTCTTACTTCGTCAATGCTGTCGTGAATGGTTTTACCCGCCTCTTGGTGACACAAGGCCACCAACTCGGCTAAGTGCTCTTCAAGTAAGTCAGCGAGCGTCTCGAGTTTCTCTGCGCGCTCTGCTTTTGCTGTGGCTTGCCAAGCTGGGAAAGCGTGCGCTGCCCCTTCTATCGCAGCGGAAACATGATCAAGGTTAGCGAAAGCCACCTTGCCAACTTCTATACGTCGGTCGAATGGTGCCGTTACGATTTCAACGTTGGTCGATTCCTTGATCATGCTTTCGGCGAGTGCTTCGCCGTTAATCACAGGTCCAGCTTGCCATTGTTGGTTTAGGAAGCTTTCCACCTCATGTTCAAAAGGTTTTGCTTCGCTTTCAACATCGACATTCACGCCCAGTGAGTTTTTGCGCTCCGGGAAAATCTCAGTCGGCAGTGGGATGCTAGCGTTATTGAGGGTATCGAATGCCAGTAGCATATCCACCGGATGCTGAGTCAAACTCTCGATAGGACAACGAGCGTCAACCAATCGGTGCACAAAAGAACTATTCGCGCCATTCTCAAGAAGTCGTCGAACCAGATATGGCAGTAAATCTTTATGGCTACCTACCGGCGCATAAATGCGAACAGACTGTTTGTAGGCGCTCATGGCGTGATTGTACAGCGAGTCACCCATGCCATGTAAACGTTGGAATTCAAAATCTTTATGGCTCGCCATGACGGCAATTGATGTAACAGTTTGCGCATTGTGGCTAGCAAATTGTGGGTAAATGTTGCCACGTACATGCTCACTAAGAAGGAAACGTGCGCAGGCCAAATACGCTACATCCGTCGCTTCTTTACGCGTGTAGACTGGATAGTTCGCATAGCCCGCTTGTTGTGACCACTTGATCTCGCTGTCCCAGTACGCACCTTTAACAAGACGCAGTGGGATCAGGTCACCTTGCTCTTTGGCCAAAGCGTTTAGCCAAACAAGGACAGGAAGCGCACGCTTCGAGTAAGCCTGAATCACAAGACCGAATTTACCCCAGCCTTGCACCAGTTCGCTGCGATACACCTTTTCAAACAGCTTTAACGACAGCTCTAGACGGTCAGCTTCCTCGGCATCAATGGTAATCGCGACATCAAGCTCTACTGCTCGACGCAACAACTGTTGCAGGGTGTCGTAAAGCTCAGTCATCACCCGCGCTTCATTCGCGACCTCATAACGCGGATGCAGTGCAGACAACTTAATCGACACAGACGGATCAGGGCTGGTTTCAAGACCATAGGTATCACGACCCACCGCTTCGATCGCCATTAGGTAATCTTTGAAATATTTGTTCGCATCGGCTGTGGTCAGTGCCGCTTCACCTAGCATATCGTATGAGTAGGTAAAGCCTTTATCACGCATGCTTTTGCCATTTTTCTGCGCTTCAGCGATAGTGCGTCCTAACACAAACTGGTGTCCCATCACTTTCATCGCTTGATGCATCGCTTTACGAATAACCGGCTCAGACATTTTGTTCACTAGACGATTCACGGCGCTGACTGGGCTTTGTGTCTCATTTTCAGACAGTCCAACCACTTTGCCAGTGAGCATCAAACCCCAAGTTGACGCGTTAACAAAAACAGAATCTGAGTTTTTCAGATGTGATTTCCAATCGGCTACCGTCAATTTGTCGCGAATCAATGCATCGGCAGTCGCGGCATCAGGAATACGCATTAATGCTTCGGCCAGACACATCAACAAAATACCCTCTTGGGTATCTAGACTGTACTCGAGCAGCAGGGCGTCGATCATCTGAATCGATTTCTTGTCGGCACGAATCGCTTTGATCAGATCGCTGGTCTTCTCGGTAATTTGTTGTTTTTCGGCATCCGTTGGCGTCGCCAAAGGCAGCAATTGGTTTAGCCATTGCGACTCATCCACCATGTATAGTGGTGAGATCAATGACCAAAGCTTGCTAAGCGGCTGCTCAACAAACTCAGCATTTAACACATCAGTTGCTGTAAACATGCGTTTTCCTCAATCTCAGACCTGAAATCATTCCAGGTTTCCTACAATGGCGAGCAGTGTATTTTGAGCTTGAGAAGATTACTTGTCAAAAACTCCGAGTTTTTTGCTAAAAACTCTGATTTTTAACAAAACAAATACAGAGTCACACTCAAACGAGCAAAACTTTATAGCGAAAACGTTAGCTTATTTAACCGAATTGTTTCTTGTACTGGGAAGGTGACATGCCCTGAAGACGGGTAAAAGAGTGAGTAAAGGTGCTTTGCCCTGAGAATCCGGTGAACTCTGCGACCTGACCCAAAGTCAGATTTCCTTGTTCAATTAGCTGCTTTGCCATATCAATGCGCTTGCCAAGTACATACTGATGCGGCGTAATGCCCATTTGCTCTTTAAACAGTGAGTGGAATTGGCTTTCACCGAGGAATACGCTGCCCGCCAATTGAGTGACCGAAATTTTTTGACTCAGATGTTGCTCGATATAGCGGTCGATGGCCTCTAGATCAAAGCGTGACTCTTTGCGCGAAGTTTCGAAGGCCGACATATGACGCTGCATCAGGGCGACAACCGTATCGTTACATGCTCGGCTAAGTAACAGATCATCAGGATTAGCCTGCATTTCTGCCACCAACATCTGGATCAGTTTTTGAATCTGTCCATCGAGCTTGAAGTAGGTATCCTTCTGATTCAGCTCGTTGAGACGTTGCAGCATCAGTGGATCCCCTTGCTGAGGAACAGGCATATTGAGCACCAATATATCCGATTGTCCCACCACGCCGCCAAACGCATGCCCAGATCCCGAAGTCACGACGCAGCCTTGCCCAGGGCCAACCAAATTTCCGTGTCCACTGACTTCAAACTCTGCTTGTCCCTTTAAACCGATCACCACTTGAGTGTAGTGATGATCATGGCATTCCATGTAAGAAGGCAGCGTGATCAGTTGCGCAGGTCTTGGCGACAATTCTTTGGCAGTGGAAGCTTCACTTTGCGTTTTATTGGCACGAGACATAGCGGCTCACAGAAAATTTATTCGTCGGTTTGTGCATGGTATACCAAAAGTGATGCAACTCGAAATTCATATTGATAAGCTATCAAATAAGTTTCATTGAGCAACTTAACCATAGCTTTTAGCCCCCCTAGATGGTGATTAAAAAACCACCAACCAAACCACCGGAAGAATGATCAAGCGCACATAAATTACGGCTCATGTCACTTCTATCCACATTACCCATTCTCGATCAAAAATCTTTGCTTGCATATTTCTTGAATGCGCCCAAAATGGAGTATGTATTAGATAGGTTTATCTCGAATTATGATAAGCTTAGGTAACGCTCTCTGAGAGTAGAGTGAAAGAAGTGGAAGAAATAGACCTTTGCAAGGCATCTGAGCAATGGACTGTCAAAAGTTTGTCTTTTTCCTAATGTAAGTAGCATATTTTGTTGATATGCACTGATTTGATTTTTTACATTGGTTGTTTAAACGTTAATTGTTGCAGGGACTTATGATCATACGTCGCATCCCAGCGCTTTTGCTTGCGCTAAGCCCTATTTGGGTTTCGACTTCGATTTTTGCACAAGAAAGTGTACAGGCTGATCCTGTTGCTCAAATCGAAACTAAATTAGAAACTAAAGAAGCTGAAATGGGCACTATGGCTGCAGAGTTCAACTCTGAAGCTGAGCGTCTCCAACAACTTCAAAACGAAGAAACTAAGCTAAAGCGCCAAGAGCAAGAGCTCAACGCTAAGCGAAACCGTGCTAAATCCGCTCTGGACAAACAGTATAACCGTCTCCTTGATGATCCAGAGATTGATCTAGTGTCTTTTCAGAAAGCGTATCAAGATGCGTGGGCCGAGGTTAAGGATAACCAGAACGCCATTCTTGAGAATCAACAAGCGATCACTGAAAGCGAAATGCGTTTGTCGCAAATCAAACAGAAACAAGCGCGACTCAACAGCGAGCTCTCTTATCTGCAAGAGCAAAAAGTAGAGGCGCGAGTGAAACGTTTGGCGGCTGAGCTGCGTGAAAGTGACGTACTGGAAACCAGCTACAAAACCACCTGTTCATCAACCATGACACTCGGTGAATGTACTAGCCAAGGCCACTACTTAACCAAGCAGAAAGCGGTTAAAACCTTTAAAGCTCAGCTGATGGACCGCTTAACCGAATCTAACATTGCGAAACAAAACGCCAAAGGCGTCCAGCTCAATGTTCATGTTCAAGAGAACCAAGTGATTCGCTCTGGCTTTGAAGGCAATAACAGCTATTACACTGAAATGCGTTCTCAGTTGCAAGCACGACCAGAAGCATCAGCGGCCTGTAAGCTACTTGATGTTTCATCTCGCTACTGTTTGAAAGGTGAACAAACCGCTGACACCAGCAAGCAAGATAAGAACTGGGTTAATGTGACTGTTCGCTCAGACCAATACGATGATTCTGTCGTCATCAACGGTATCAACTATGGCAGCACACCGGTAGAAGTCGTTCTACCGCGTGGTGAACACCAAGTCACGGTATCTAAAAACGGCTTTGAAACCTACAACCGCGTGATTAGTGTCAACACCAACGACACGGTTTGGGTCAAACTTCGTCCAAGTGGCTAATGATTGAATTACCAATCTGACTCACAAAGATGAACGAAAGCGCCATTTTGATCCTAAGTTATTCATTGATAACTTAAGACAAAGTGGCGTTTTCGTTTAGAATAAGTCCACTAATTAATATGAGATGTAGAAGAAAGACAATGCGTCCAGGTTTATCCGCACTTTTGCTAGCATTATCGCCATGTTTAATGTCGTCTCCAGCCTTCGCTGATGAAGGTCCTTTGTCATTGATACAGATTGATGATCAGTTATTTACTAAACATGACGAATTAAACAGCGCGCGACAAGCGAAAGACGAGCAGCAGGCTCTACTCGATCAAAAACAAGCTGACCTTAGTTCACTCGACCAAAAAGCGAAAACGCTCGACAAAGCGTTTAACGATGCGAAACAAAAGCTCGACTCTGATTATCAACGTATGATTGATGACCCTAGCATTGATATTGTGGCCTCCCAGCAAGCCTACCAAGATGCTTGGTCTGCAGTGAAACAAAATCAAAAAGCGCGCCTAGCCGCTGAACAAGCCGTCGAAGAGCAACGTGCCGTGGTGGCAACTCGCCAAGCCGAACTTGAAGCTATTGAGCAAGCAATTGCCGGGTTAGATGAGAGTAAACTACGTGCCCGAGTGGACCAGCTAAAAAGCGAACTGACACAGCCTAACTCCGTCTCAGTTAGCTTTACCAACCGTTGCCAACCATCGATGACACTGTCTCAATGTGACCAGCAAACTCGCGAGTTGGCGCTACAAAAAGCGGTCAAGCAGTTCCGCGCAGAAATCGTAAACCAAACCAGTGAAAGCACTTTGGTGAAACGCAACATCAATGATGCTTCACTCAATATTCATGTGCTTCGCCATGCCACCAAACAAGCCGGATTCTATGACGGCGTGCGCTACCGAACCATCATGGATGTCGAGCTAGAAGCACGCCCTAAAGAGACCGTCGCGTGTCAATTGCTACAGGTTGACAACCAATACTGTTTTGCTCCCGGTGTAGACAGCAGCAAGCCCCTTCCTGTCGATCAAGAAATTGCTTGGGTGACGTTATCACTGCGCTCTAACCAATATAACGACAGCGTGTTCATCGATGGCGTCTCTTATGGCAGTACCCCTGTCGAAGTGATGTTGCCAACCGGCACACATAATGTCTTGATTAAAAAAGAGGGATATCAGTCCTTCAGTCAGCAAGTATCGGTTAAGTCAGACACCTCTCTACGTGCAGTGTTGGCAGAAAAGGCTAACCCGCTTAGAGAAGGGACTAAGTTTGCTGATGGTATGGCGAACAAAAGGTCCGCCCCTGAGGTGATCACCCTGCTGCCAGGCAAGTTCTTTGTTGGAGAGCAAGGCTCTCGACAAGTTTACCTTGATCATGCTTTCGCAATTGGCGCAACACCAGTAACGGTTAGCCAATTCTCACTGTTTGTTGAGCAGACCGGATACCAAACCGATGCAGAGCTGAAAAACACTTGCACAGCGTTGGTTGAAGGTGAAGTGACACCGATTTCCAGCAGCAGCTGGCGCGACCCAGGCTTTAAACAATACCCGAATTCACCGGTGGTCTGTGTCAGCCAAAATGACGCCAAAGCCTATACAAACTGGCTGCGCAAACAGACAGGGGCATCTTATCGCCTACCCACCGAAGATGAATGGGAAGTGGCGGCTCGTGCCGGTAGCCAACAACAGTACTGGTGGGGCAATGACTTTAAACCAGGCGAAGCGAACACTGGTTGGAGTGGGACGCCGTGGTCGAACACCAGTACATCTCCTGTTAGTGCATTCCAGCCAAATCGCCTTGGCGTCTATGACAGTATCGGTAATGTATGGCAATGGACCAGCAGTCCACGTGGAATTTTGAAGGGCGGTGCGTGGAACTTTTCTCCTGATATGGCCGCAGCGGACAAGCAACTGTTCCTATCACCTTCCGAAGCGGCGAATTACGCCGGCTTCCGCGTCGTGCGAGACATTCGCTAACCGAACAGGGGGGATTTCCCCCCTTTCTTATTTAATTCAACAAGATACTATTACTGGTGAGCTTAAGCTTAGCCACTTAAGCTTGATATCTATTGATATGTCTATATCTCAGTGGTTTGTACTGAGTACATAGAACCTCTTCTACACGTCGACAAGAACTGACGTTCTTGTGTTTGCCAGTCATCCAAGGATGCCTGGCATTTTTTATGTTAGCCTTTGATGTTACCCCGCTAAATCTCCCCTCTCATCTAGCAAGGGCTGTGTTATGATACTCGCCTCGTTTAATAGCCTACCTATGCACAAGTGAAACGCTCAAGTGAAGCCACACCAGATCTCCCTGTTTAATCAATTGCCTGGGTATTGGGGATGCAAAGATCTTAACTCTACTTTTGTCTACGCCAACCTGGCTTACGCAAAGCTGATTGGCTTTGCCCATCCTGACGACTGTATTGGACTCACAGATCATCAAATGCCAAGCCCAACCACACGCTGCGCCGGCGACTTTGTCAAACAAGACCGCTATGTGATCGAGCATAAAACGCAGCTCAAAGTCCTCGACATTCACCCCTACCCCGACGGAACATGGCGTGCGCATATTTTTACCAAAACCCCTTGGTTTAACGATGATGGACAAGTACAAGGGACCATTTTCTATGGTCAAGAGCTGTCTGATACCGCGATTTTAGAGGTAGGACATTGGATCTGCCGCGCGACAGGTTTGTCTTCAGAGCAGACCATCGCTGCCGAAACGCCGGCTCGCAGCACCCTCAGCAGCCAACTTACCGACAGAGAATCGGAAGCGCTTTTTCTGCTGCTATATGGAAAAAAGCCCCATTACATCGCCAAGATTATGAATATCTCGGTCAAGACATTGGAAAGTTACGTGGTAAGACTGCGCGGTAAGTTCGGTGCACATTCGAAAGCGCAGTTGATTGAAATGGCATTAGAGCAGGGGTTTGGATCGCACATTCCCAAAACGCTACTCAAAACTCAAATTTCGGTAGCACTCAATAGTGAATACGCCGCATAAGCGGCGTATTATCAATGGCGTTAAGGCGCGAGTCTGTCTATCTGCCAAGCTTGCTGTTGTTTGGAGAATAGGAAGCGGTCGTGCAAACGGTGCTCCCCTCCCTGCCAAAACTCGATACTTTCAGGTTTGATTCTAAACCCACCCCAGAAACTCGGCACTGGGATCTCGCCAGCAGCAAACTTCTGTTTTAATTCAAGAAATTTACCTTCCAACACACCACGAGCAGATATTCGGCTACTCTGCTTGCTGGCAATCGCCGCCAATTGACTGCCTTTAGGACGCGAGGAGAAGTACTTCATGTTCTCCGCAGCGCTGAGTTTTTCTGCCACTCCGGTGATGTGAACCTGACGCTCTATCGGGTGCCAAGGAAAGTGCAGGCTAACTTTAGCATTGTGCTCAATGTGCTGAGCTTTACGGCTGCCTAAATTGGTGTAAAAAACAAAGCCGCGCTGGTCAACATCCTTGAGCAGCACAATTCTTTGAAAAGGCTGCCCGGTTTCATCGACCGTTGCCACCGTCATTGCTGTCGGGTCGGTGAGTTTTGCGTCAATGGCCTGCTGTAGCCACAAGTTGAACTGATCAACGGGATCCGCCAACAAATCTTTTCGGCGCAGTCCACCTTTACAATACTCACGGCGAATATCTTCAAGTTCCATCTGTTATCCTCGACGAAATTTTTTCATCGATTGTGCGCTCTAAATAGAGAGAACTCAAGCCCAAGCAACGTACAATGGCTACACTTTATAAAAACCGTCTATTAAACTGGCGGCAATCATCATTTGGATGATAAAAGCGATAGCAAATCCTTAACTTTTGCTGTCATGAGTAATAAAATCAATCAAATACCATTATTGAACAAGGATCACCCATGAGTAAGAGCAGTTATAACAAGCTTACTCCTGACGAGTTGGATTATGTCGACGACAAAACCGCTGCGTTATTACTGAATACACCAAATAGCGCCAGAGTTATGTTGTGGGTTATGGTGATCTTTTTCGTTCTGGCTGGGCTATGGGCCTCGTGGGCTGAGATCGACAAGGTAACGGTCGGACAAGGCAAAGTAGTACCGTCTTCGCAAATTCAGGTGGTACAAAACCTTGAAGGTGGTCTGGTTAAAGAGATATTGGTCCGTGAAGGCCAGCGAGTAGAGAAAGGTCAGCAATTGCTCCTGATTGATGACACCCGTTTCCGCTCTGATTATCGTGAACGTGAACAGCAAGTTGCCAACTTAACGGCCAGCGTATTACAGCTTTCTGCCTCGATCACCAGCGTCGTTATTGACGAGGAATTTGAAGACACCAACTGGCAAAGCGCGGTACAAATCAACCCCAACCGACTGGCCTTCCCACCTGTTTTGGTCGAATCACAACCTGATCTTGTCGCTCGTCAGCGCGCAGAGTATCGCCAAGACTTGGATAAATTGCGCAACCAACTGTCAGTCATCGACCAACAGGTGAAGCAAAAGCAACAAGATTTGGTCGAGATACAAGCGCGTGTCAGAAACCTTCGCGAGAACTACCGTTTTGCAGACAAAGAGCTGGAAATCACTCGCCCATTGGCAGAAGAGGGCGTAGTGCCTCGGATTGAACTGCTCAAACTTCAGCGTCAGGTGAACGATACTCGACGTGAACTGACCTCTAGCGAGCTGAAGATCCCGGTGATGAAATCCGCCATTCGTGAGGCCATGCTCAGCCGTATTGATGCGGCGCAAAAGTTTCGCTCTGAGCAGCAAGAAAAACTCAATCAGGCGCAAGATAAACTTTCATCATTGACAGAGTCGACTGTTGGCCTTGAAGACAGAGTAAACAGAACCATAGTGACATCACCAGTGACCGGCACGGTAAAAACGCTAAACGTCAATACAGTGGGCGGCGTAATTCAACCCGGGATGGATATTGTCGAGATTGTACCTAGCGAAGATACCTTACTGGTCGAGGCAAAAATTGCCCCGCAAGATATCGCCTTTTTGCGCCCCGAACTGCACACCATCGTTAAATTCAGCGCCTATGACTTTACCAAATATGGTGGCCTAGAGGGGACTTTGGAACATATCAGCGCCGATACCACTACCGATGAAGAGGGTAACAGTTTTTATTTGGTTCGAGTGCGAACCAAAGAGACCAGCTTAGATAAAGACAACTCGTTACCCATTATTCCGGGGATGACCGCCTCGGTGGACATCATTACTGGGAAACGCACTATTTTGGAATACCTGCTCAAACCGATTTTGAGCGCGCAGAACAACGCCCTGAAGGAGTAGGCATGGGTCAACACTTCGCTCAACACTCTAGGAAGCACGCTTGAAGGTGACGACCGTAGCCAAATGGCTGATTGCCTTGATGTTGCTGCTACTGGCCACCACAACCTCGTTTGCTCTTAACACCCAAGAGCAGCGCTGGGTTGACGCGGTCAGGAAAACCTATGGTTCTCGGGCAGCTCTTCGTGTCGAGACATGGCGTCGTGAAATGTCTCAATACGCCTCTCTATCTGAGCGAGATAAGCTGACTAAGGTCAACAACTTCTTCAACCAACTCAATTTCGTCAATGATATCAACCTGTGGGGTAAGAACGACTACTGGGCAACCCCACTTGAATTCTTAGGCAGTAACGCGGGCGATTGTGAAGACTTCACCATTGCCAAGTATTTTTCTCTGTTGGAGTTGGGTGTCTCTGATACAAAGCTGCGCTTGGTTTACGTTAAGGCTATTGAACTCAATCAGTTCCATATGGTGCTGGCCTATTACTCCAAGCCCAGTGCCGAACCGATTCTGTTGGACAACATTAATCCACAAATAAAACGGGCTTCAACTCGCCGAGATTTATTACCGATATACAGTTTCAACGGTAAAAACTTGTGGCTAATGAAGTCTAAGCAAGGTCAACTCGCAGGTAAATCCTCAAGGCTCAGCCTATGGAACGATCTGCGAGCGCGCGAGCGATCGCTGCAACTAAACAAACCCATAGTCAATTATGATGAGTAGGCAATATGACGTTATATAAACAACTTGTTGCGGGCATGATTGCGGTTATTTTGATGTTGTTGATTTCAGTGTTCATCATTGAATTCAACACCACTCGCAATAACCTCATTCAGCAACAACAATCCGAGGTCAACAACACGATTAATACGGTGGGTTTGGCTCTGGCTCCTTATTTAGAAGATAAAGACCAGGTCGCCGTTGAGTCGGTCATCAATGCACTGTTTGACGGTAGTAGTTATTCGATTGTGCGACTGATTTTTTTGGATACCGGAGATGAGATTCTTCGCTCCTACCCAGTCAAACCTATTGATGTACCTAAGTGGTTTACCGATCTCAACTTGTTTGAACGTGTCCATGATAGACGTGTGGTGACGAGTGGATGGATGCAACTCGCGGAAGTTGAAATCGTCAGTCATACTGGGGACGCCTACACCCAGTTGTGGCTTGCGTTTGAACGTCTGGTTATCGCGTTCTGCATCATCTTACTTATCGGTTTGTTTGCTATCTCGTTTATTCTAAAACGTGCGCTTCGTCCTTTGCAGCTGATCGTCAACAAGATGGAGCAAGTGGCACGCAATCAATTTGGCGACCCGCTCCCTCGCCCAGCCACACAAGATTTGATTTACGTCGTCGATGGCATCAACAGCATGTCAGCACAGCTAGAAAAATCGTTTAAGGCGCAAGCCAAAGAGGCGCAGCAACTGCGCGAACGTGCGTACATCGATCCTGTTTCCCAACTGGGTAACCGAGCTTACTACATGAGTCAGTTGAACTCTTGGTTGGGTGAAGGTGGCATCGGTGGCGTCGCGATTCTAGAGGCCAGTTTCATTCGCGAGTTGTATGACGACAAAGGTTACGAAGCGGGCGATGGCATGGTGCGTGAGCTAGCCGATCACCTCAAAGTATCGCTTTCATCGCCAAACGTCACCTTAGCGCGTATCTCAACCGAGGAATTTGGTTTCATTCTACCCAATGTTGACGACTCTGAGCTTAAGTTGGTGGCTGAAAGCATCATGACCTATGTGCAGGATGTGAATGCAGACCCAACCGGCATGGCCTCATCGAATGTGTCTTTGGGTGTGGTGTACAACAAAGCCTCGACCAGTTCTAGCGAGCTTCTGACTATGCTCGATAACGCGCTGGCCACGGCGAAATCCAACCCAGATCTCAATTACGGCTTTGTCACAGGTGAGCACTCAGACAGCCTAATGGGTAAACAGCAATGGAAACACTTGGTTGAAGAAGCAATCAATAACGACTGGTTTGCTTTCCGCTTTCAAGCAGCCAACGACAGTTGGGGTAAAACCTATCATCGTGAAGTGTTCTCTGCGATTGAAAAAGGGGGTGAGCGCTACAGTGCAAACCAATACCTGTTTGCCCTCGAGCAGCTTAATGCCAGCCACTTGTTTGATGAGTATGTGATCGAAGCGATTGTAAAAAGATTGGAAGCGGGTGAGTTCGACCAGCCAGTCGCGATCAACATTGCACAAAGCAGTATCTCGCAACCAAGTTTCATCCGCTGGGTGACGCAACTTCTAGGTAAACACTCTCAAGTTGCCTCACTGCTGCATTTCGAGATCCCGGAAAACTGCTTTATCAACTCACCGCACCACACTGCTCTGTTCTGTAACGCGGTGCGCAACGCTGGCGCAGACTTTGGTGTGGACAACTACGGACGTAACTTCCAATCACTGGATTACATCAACGAGTTCCGCCCTGCGTATGTGAAGCTTGATTATCTTTACACCCATCATCTAGATGACGAGAAGCAAAAGTTCACGCTAACCTCGATTTCGCGAACGGCGCACAACTTGGGGATTAAAACCATCGCATCTCGAGTAGAAACGCAAACTCAGCTTGATTTCCTAGCTGAACACTTTATTGAAGTCTTCCAAGGCTTCATCGTAGATAAATAATCATCAAAAGGTATAGCATGCAGGATCCGCTATTAAATTCTCTTATCTACGTCAGTCGATACTACGGATTAGCTAATTCTCCAGAGGCATTGATCAACGGTTTGCCATTATCAGATGGCAAACTGACACCTTTCCTCTTCCCACGCTCAGCAGAGCGAGCAGGGCTGGTTGCCAAAGAGAACCGCGCTGCATTGAATGAAATCTCGCAACTGGTTTTGCCAGTAGTGCTGATTTTAAAAAGCGGCGATGCTTGTGTTCTTAACAGTATCAATGCAGATCAAACCGAAGCCGAGATAGTAACTGGCGAGTCTGGCTTAGTGCCCATCTCCATTTCACTTGAAGAGCTAAACCAGCTCTACATCGGTCGCTACTTCTTGGTGAAAAAACAGTTCCGCTACGATGAGCGCTCACCAGAAGTGTTAAAAACTCGCGATGGTCACTGGTTTTGGGGAACCATTTGGCAATCAAAGAAGATTTATCGTGACGTACTTATCGCTTCGATTTTGATCAACTTGTTCGCCATCGCTGCGCCGATGTTTACCCGTTTGGTCTACGACAAAGTCGTACCAAATCTAGCGTTTGAAACGCTGTGGGTACTGGCCAGTGGTATTTTCGTTATTTTCCTGTTTGATTTGACCTTAAAGTTACTGCGCAGCTACTTCATCGACGTGGCGGGAAAAAAATCAGATATTCTGATTTCGTCAAAGCTGTTTAGTAAGGTGATGGGGATTCGAATGGAGGCGCGCCCTGCCTCGGTGGGTGCTTTCGCTCGCCACTTGCAAGAGTTTGAGTCGATTCGAGAGTTCTTCACCTCGGCAACCATTGGCTCGTTAATCGACCTTCCGTTCGCCATTTTATTCTTGTTGTTGATTTGGCTAATGGCGGGCAATCTGGTGCTTGTGCCGATCGCTGGCGTGCTAATTTTGGTGATTTACTCACTACTGATTCAAGGCCCCTTACGTAAAACGATTGAAGAAGGGTCTCGATTAGCCTCGCAGAAATACGCCAACCTCATCGAAAGTCTGGCAGGTTTGGAAACCGTCAAACTGTTTGGTGCGCAAAGCCAATTCCAATTCCGTTGGGAAGAAGCCGTCGCCCATATGTCGAACTGGAACATTAAGAGCCGCCGCATTACCGATGGTATTCAAAACACCGCCGGTTTTGTTCAGCAAGCCTCTAACGTTGGTATGATTATTCTCGGCGTCTACCTTATTGCCGAAGGTGACTTAACCATGGGGGGCTTGATTGCAGCGACCATGCTCAGCGGGCGCGCGATTGGCCCTATGGTTCAACTGTCGCTGCTCTCGACTCGCTACAACCAAGCCAAATCCTCAATGAGCATCATTGAACAAGTTATGTCGATGCCCGATGAGCAAGAAGTAGGAAAACGCTACATCCATCGCCCGATAGTGCACGGTAAAATTGAACTGGATAAAGTCACCTTCCACTACCCTGACTCGCCTATCGCTTCGATTCGCGATCTGAGCCTAACCATCAATCCAGGTGAGAAAGTGGCGATCATCGGTCGCATTGGTTCGGGTAAAACCACTCTCGAGCGCTTAATCATGGGTCTATACAAGCCGACTGAAGGGCATGTGCGCATTGATGATACCGATATCGACCAACTCCATCATATCGACATTCGACGTAATATTGGCTGTGTACCACAAGATAGTCAGCTGTTTTATGGCACGATTCGCGACAATATTACCCTAGGTCGTCCTCTGGCAGACGACCGCGACGTGATTGATGCAGCTAACCGTGCTGGGGTAACCGTGTTTACTCAGCAAGATCCCGCGGGCCTTGAACGTCAGGTCGGCGAAGGTGGCTTACTGCTGTCGGGGGGACAACGTCAAGCGGTGACCATCGCTCGCGCACTGCTTGGGCGCCCACCAGTGCTGCTGCTTGATGAACCCACCAGCGCGATGGATAACCGCTCAGAAATGCACATTAAGCAGCAGTTAGCTCAGTTAAAATCGACGGAAACCTTAATCTTGATCACCCACAAGACCTCAATGCTGGATGTGGTTGACCGCGTGATTGTGATGGAAAAAGGTTGTGTGATTGCCGATGGACCAAAATCGGAAGTATTGAACAACCTCAAGCAAGGTAAGGTACGCGCCGTCAACTAGGGCCATTAAGCTAAACGAATCACGCAAAACAAAAAAGCCATCTTAGTTACCTAAGATGGCTTTTTGCTTATAATCGGCAAGTCTAGTTAGTTGCACACTCGGCTAGGCCGACTTCTTTCCAAACGCCCCATGGACCAGACTGAGTTGGATCGTCCCCTTGAGTCCACCATTTGGCTTCCCATACTTTGTCAGCCCAAGCGACTTGCTGACCGCCTGTGTACACGCTAGACGCATCCCACAAGTTGTCACATAGCTCTCCACCACTAGACGCTTTGGTAACCACGACTGTCGCTTCTGCCGTATCTGCCTCTTGACCATCACTGACGACGACACTAAACGCAAGTGGCGTATCTTGAGCATATTCAGCCGCCACGAAACTGACTGTCGCGCCATCGACAGTAGCATCAAGTCCGGCAGGAATAGTCCAATTGAAGGTCAGTGTATCTTGGTCAGCATCGCTTGACGATGAAGCATCAACCACCACGACATCGCCAGCATTGACTTGAGTTGGAGCACTGATTTTCGCCACTGGTGCTTGATTAACCGGCGGCAAATCTTTTGGATTGACCGTTATAACCACTGTATCTGAAGAGGTTGCCCCTTCATTATCGGTCACCGTCACTTTGAGACTGTATTGTTGTGACGCCGTCACCTCTGCTACTGTGAAGCTCGCTTGCGCCGTATTGGCACCTGTTAAGCTCACCGCTTGACCAGAGAGCTGACTCCACTGATAACTGACAATGTTACCGTCGCTATCTTTCGAACCGCTTGCATCTAAGCTGACCGACGCAGGACCAACAACGCTCTGATCGGCTCCAGCACTTGCAATAGGCGCTTTATTGACTGGGGTGCCTGTACCACCAGCAAGCCCTTCATGCATCGCATTGAGGATGTCACCATTATCAGCATCGATTTCCCACGAGAATAGACCCGCTAAGCCCAAATCACGTACATACGCACCTTTAGCTTTCACTGAGCGATCATCATCGAAAGTGATCAACTGACCTGAGGTTGGGTTCCAAACCCATGGTGCCTGCGCTTGCTCATCATAACCATACTGGAAGCCGTTGATACCGGTATGATCAGGCCCTAACATAAATGACTTAATACCTTTATAGTCAATCACGCCATCTTCCCATACACCTTGAGCTGTTGAGCCTTTCAGCTTACCGTTACCTACCCCTGTCATCGGGTCGGTGGGATCAGACAGTGAACTCGGCAACACACCTTCCCATCCACGTCCATACATAGCCGCACCTAATACCAGCTTGCTGGCCGGTACACCCTGCGCTAGCAGTAATTGAATACCGTTATCTGAGGTATAGGCCGGTCCTTTGTACGGTTCACCATTTTCATCAACACCGGTACCATCACATTGCCCAGCACGCATAAAGTTACCGCAGTACAAGGCAGTTTGATGACCCAAGACATTGTTCCAACCGCCGTAGAAGTCGTAAGTCATGGCAAAGATATAATCCATGTACTGAACCGCGTCGGCATAGTCGACATCTTCAATTTTGTCGTGGCCCACCCCAATAGCCGATGTGAGCTCATAAGTGCGACCAGTATCGGCCTCTAACTCATCTAGCATGGCGCGCAGTTCTCGCATCAGCGCAACATAAGCAGGACCATCATTAACGGGATCGCCTCGGTCCGCTGCAGCGCCGCCTCCACCAGGGAATTCCCAGTCAATATCTACACCATCATAGAACTTCCATGTGGTTAAGAATCGCTTCACTGACGCAACAAAAGTGTCTCGATTGGCCTTGGTAGTAAAATCGAAAAACGGATCAGAAAGCGTCCAACCACCAATCGATGGGATAATTTTCAAGTCAGGGTTACGCTGTTTCAATGCCATTAACATCGCGTAATTGCCTTTAATCGGCGAGCTAAATTCGTGGCCAGCTTGAGGGAAGCTCTTCTGGTACGCGGCCCACGGATCGTGAATCACGACTTCATAATCCGGTACCCCCTGACAGGCTGTCACCAATGCGTTATAGCTATTACCACCCACAGATTTAACCGATTCGTTGGGGCCACAGATAGGAATAAAGCCGTACAGAATATGGGTTAGATTATCAGCGGGAAGGTTATCGACAGTGTATTCTCGGCCGTAAATCCCCCACTCGACAAAGTAAGTGCCTACTACTGTGTTTGGGTCGGTGTTGTAGGATTTGTTGTTAGGGTCAATGTTCATCGCCAGCGGTGCTAAATGAGCGCCATCGGTATCGGCCACAACAATTTCAACCGGCGAACTTGCACTACAACCACTGCTATCACAAGCTTCGATGGTCATTTGATAGCGCCCACCTTTGTCGTATTGGAAGTTTGCGGTTGTTTGACTGCCAGTGATCGGCCCAGTTGCCACTTGAACGCCGTCAAAGTAGACCTTATAAGTGTCGCCGCTGGTACCACTCCACTGATTAAACTTAACGCTAATCTCAGCTTGCTCATGATATTTGACCATCTGGTTGTAACCAGCGGTTGTCTCCATCGCCAACTCAATCTTAGAAAACTGAAGATTGTTCGATCCATAAACATCAACACTCGGTGCCGCAGGGGCGGCAAGCGCTGTACCGGACATCGCCAAAGCGATACTCGCAGCACACATGGTTATACGATTCATAACTATTTCTCTCATTCCTTGTAGGTTTGCTTCAATTGTCAGAGTCATGTCTGTTCAATCGAAAGTGAAGAACATCCTATTCAGTATTTAAGAGACTTTATTTTCGATGAAAAAAATAAAAACTAATTTCGAGTGATTACGGAGAAATTTATCGACATTATCAGTTTGTTACATGACAAGGTCGACATTGAGTCAAGATCTTGAAAAATAGCAAGAGTTAGAATTAAACGCGATATTTAACTTAAAAGTCAGAATTTGGAACTGACTTCAATTTAATATGCAACATAGAAAACTGCCGCGCTATTTTAAAAGTACGGCAGGACAATCAATTTCAACACGATTGGTAATTAAAGCTATTTAGACTTAAAACGCGCCGTGAAATGACGCAACACTGGCGGCTCGTATTCGAAGGTAAGCCCTTTTAGCTCATGAGCACGCTCCTTAAGCGCAATGATCGCATCAGCAATATAGTCCATATGATCATTGGTATAGACGCGTCTTGGGATAGTCAAACGCATCAATTCCAACTCCGACGCCTTCTGTTCGCCGGTTTGCGGGTCGCGTCCCAACAGAAGTGAGCCAATCTCAACGGCGCGAATCCCGGCTTCAAGGTAGAGCGCATTACATAGCACTTGGGCTGGGAACTCATCCGCTGGGATATGAGGTAAGATTTTAGCGGCATCGACAAACACCGCATGTCCACCGGTTGGATACTGGATTGGGATTCCTCCCTCTCTCAATCGCTCACCCAGGTATTCAACTTGACTGATGCGGTAATGAAGAAAGTCTTCGTCAGCCCCTTCGTATAAACCTCTTGCCAGCGCTTCCATGTCTCGACCAGCCATACCGCCATAAGTCACAAATCCTTCCATCGGCACACAACGTGTTCTTACCGCTTGGAACAGCTCCTCATGATCGCGGATACAGCATAAGCCGCCAATGTTCACCATAGGATCTTTTTTGGCTGACATGGTTAGCATGTCGCCGTACTGATACATCTCGCGGATGATTTCAAGAATCGACTTATCTTGATAACCCGCTTCACGCTGCTTGATGAAATAGGCGTTCTCACAATAACGCGCGGAGTCAATGACCACAGGAATGTCGTTTTTCACTGCGATTTCATACACCGCCCGCATGTTCGCCATCGAGACAGGTTGCCCACCAGAGCTATTACACGTCACTGTGGTAATGATCGCACAAATATTCTCTGCGCCATACGCCTCAATCGTCGATTGCAGCTTATCTAAGTCAAAATTGCCTTTCCAGTCATAGGGGGTTGTGGTGTCAAAGGCATGCTTGTCCACCACATTAATCGCTTTGCCGCCATTGAGCTCGATATGTCCGGCTGTGGTGTCAAAGTGATAGTTTGAGATAAAGACTGGGTCTTTACCGCCGCGCACCGTTTTCATGCGCTCAATTAGCGCAGGGAAAAGAATTTGCTCCGCCCCGCGCCCCTGGTGAGCTGGAACCGTCAATTTATAGCCAAAGAAATGTTCAACCGCCGCACACAGGTTGTAATAGTTGCGACTGCCTGCGTAAGACTCATCGCCCATCATGATCCCCGCCCATTGGTTGTCGCTCATGGCACCGGTGCCAGAGTCAGTCAATAGGTCGATATAAACATCGTCACTACGAAGTAAAAATGGGTTTAGACCCGCTTCTTCAAGCGCCACCACACGGTCGTCGTAAGTGGTCATCTTAATTGGCTCGACCATTTTAATGCGGAAAGGTTCTGGAATACGTTTCATTGTTAATGTCCTATAAATAGAGTGATATTGCGCATCGAAAGCCGCGCAAAATTAAAACTAAACTAGAGTTGTTTGGGCAGGTCGCCCATAGAGACGCAAAGCGCCTTAGACATTAACTAAGAGAAGACTCTTTATTGAGAAGAGAGAGGGTGTAATCAATGTTGTACCATGGCGACAACACTAAACGGCTGTCTAGCAGAGCGGCGTTGGCCATAGCGTTATCCTCCTGATTCATTTTTCATCCTTTTATTACACAAGCCAAAACTATAGTAGATTTCCACTGGCTTTTACTGTGAAACGTCACGCAAATTTAACATCCTCAGTGTCGCTGTCAGCACAGGCCCAATACAGGCGACGAAATTGGCAAACTTCTTACATTGAGATATTGAAATGCCCGAGAGATCTGGGCACTCTGTTGCATTGCAGCTGAGTTGACTAGGAATCAATGCATGAAAATAAATACAACGATAATAACCGCCATCGCGGCACTTGGCATATGCGGTTACGCCTCGGCCGAGGTCACCATCACTGTACCGGATACGATAGAAGTATTCGTCGCAAATGGTGCTAAGCCTAAGCTAAACGGCGGTTTTTTTGACGCCAATAAAACCCTAACCCTTCCTGACGGCGAAAATCAGATTGTCTTCAGCTATCAGCCCTATTTCGACCAAGGCAAAGATCGAATCATTTTACGTAGTCATCCTCAAATCGCCACTTTTACCACCAGCAATAGTCAGCTTGAATTTAACATGCCGACTTATCGCAACGCCGATCAAGGCTCGAAACAGATAGGCAATCTAGAGTGGTCACTCATTGATCAACAAGGCATTCAAATCGATACGAAGCAAGATCAACTGAAGAAAGATGGCTTGCAAATTGGCCGTAACATCCAACTAGAGTTAGCGGAATATAATCGCAATGGTAACAATGCAGCCGCATTAGCTCCGGTCGTTGCCGCAAGCTCAGTCCCCGCAGCGGCGAAAAACACTCAAGAAGCCGTTACTGACACCACCGCAGAAGAGATGCTGCATTTTTGGTATAACAAGGCCGACGCCAAAACCCAAGCGCGCTTTAAAGACTATATCAACAGCCAATAATGAATGACTACATCGAGTCGTTGCATGCCAGCAATGGCTCGATGTTGCCCTGCCCTGTAGAAATCCGGTAGCACTCCTGAGCATTCGCCACTAAACATGCAAACACCTCGGCGTCTAGCTTATCCTGCTCAACCAATTCAGCGATAATCGCTATCGCTTTATCCAACGATAATCCAGCACGATAGGGCCTAGACTGGGTTAAGGCTTGAAACACATCCGTCACCGCAATCAGACGACTGGGTTCATCCAGGTCTTTAGCGAATAATCCTAGCGGATAACCAGACCCATCCAACCGCTCGTGATGATTCGCCGCCCAGTGAATGATTTTGCTATTGGCGAACATGCTTTGCAGCACGTAACGCGAATCAGTCGCATGACGCTTGATACAGGTATACTCTTCGTCGGTGAGCTTGCCCGGTTTATGCAAAATCCGACTTGGCGTATTGAGCTTACCGATATCGTGGATAAGCCCCGCCAAATAGAGCATGCGAGTGGTATGGGTTGAGTAACCGAGTCGCGTGCCCAAAAATTCAGCCAGTTGAGCAACGTGCAAAGAATGCTGATAGGTAAACGAGCTTTTAGCGTCAACAATCTTGCCAAACAGCTCCGCCACTTCTATCGATTCATCCAATCCAATTCTAACGGAAAAAAACGGTAAGTAGGAAAATCCATCGGTTAACGCCTCAATATAACGCGGCTCCATCGAAAACCAAAAGTCATCACATTCAATCAGCTCTAACATGGCTGCCACCTGAGCGGTGTCAAACATGATGCCTTGATTAGCCTCTAAATCAGCCGCAATATCGCGCTTGCATTGTGGCGTGAGGTTGCCATAGCTGTCTAAATCTGAGTTGGCTCGTAGAGAGTCAAGACGATCAGCGAGAAAGATCAAGCTGGCAAACTGCTTATCTGCAAGACTGACGCTATTGAGATCAGCCAGATCTCGCCACCAGGTGTGATGATATAAGATGGGAGTCGCCATAGAGGCAAGAGGACGGCACGCTTTTAGCAGCTCGTAACCTTTGATGCAATGGACACTGGTATTGTTGGGCACCAGTTGCGACAAGAGATCGTGGCGTTCTTTAAGCTCAGAGACTCCACAATCGTGGATCAGTCCTAACGCGTAGGCGAACTGAGCCTTTTCGTCACTCCAGTTCAGTTGCTGAGCACAGCGATACGCAATGTAAGCCACACGATGACCGTGATACATCTCATCAACACCGACCGCATCTAAGGCATAAGCAATTTCAAACAGCACACGACGCAAATCGACACTAATGTCTTCCTTGGGAAAAACCATACTGACGCTTTCTAGTTATTGATATTTATTATGCCGTACAGAGTAAACTAAAGTAGTAGTTATAAACCATAACTTATGAAAGGTTATTAACAGATCTGTGACTTATACTACTTAATGGGTATTTTACGTGCTAGTTTATTGCTCCGATTTGCACTGCACTATGCTGGTCATCACCGGATTTGTTTGCTACGTTGCATCGGTTATTAAGTGCAAAGGGTGGAATATGTTTAAGCGTCGTGTTGATCAAGAGATAGAACTGGCTCTAGTACAGGAGTCATTCGCACCTTATTACAGCCAAATTGTCAGCGAGCAAACCGACTACTTGGCCCAGTGGCTAGCCTGGCCTACTCACTGCCAAAGTGAACAAGACTTTCGCTTGTTTGCCCAGCGGATGTTGCATGAGTATGCGGATGGTAAATCAATGACTTGCGCGATTTTTTATCAAGATGTTCTGGTTGGCAATTGTAGTTTCAACCGTATCAATTACGATACCTCGTGTGTTGAGATTGGCTACTGGCTGAGTCAACCTTATCAAGGCAAGGGCATCATGACTCGTGTGGTCCAGTCGCTTATCGACATCGCGTTTAACGAGCTAGAGATGGAAAAAGTGCAACTCTCTGCCGCCGTTGACAACCAGCCCAGTCGCGAGGTCGCCCAGCGGGCAGGCATGGTGCTTGAGGGCATTATTAGCAACCAAGAAAAAGTCGGCGATCGCATTTTAGATCACGCGATCTATGGCATCAAAAAAGCCCCATAAATCGATTGATTGTCAGCACATTTTTCTGCGCTTACTCAACCATTTAGCGATACATATGCTAGCATTGGGCAAAATTTCAAACAGGAACACGCGCCGTGCCTACCTTTACCAAGCTCACCCTAATTGCTGCTGCTCTCGGTGTGGGCTTTTTTGCCAACGATATTATCCAATGGTTTCAAATTGCGACCAGCAAACCATCACTCGATCAATACTGCTTAGTGACCACTAACGGTTGCCAAACCGATGGTGCAAAGATCCGAGTTGACCGCGATACTAGCCAGCCGTTGGTTCCTACTCAAATGACTGTCACTTGGCCAGCGGCACAAAGCGAAAGTTTATTACTCACGTTACAGGGACATGAAATGGAAATGGGCACATTGGTGTTCAAGCTCGAGCAAAATGCCTATGGCGACTATCTGGGTGAAATCGTGCTGCCGGTTTGCACCTCTGATGCGATGACCTGGTATGGTGAGGTATCAGATGGCAGCCAATCACTAAAAACATCGATAAGGATGGAAAGATGAACAAAACATGGCTATTCGCGCTGGCGATCGCATTCGCATTCGGCCTTGGGCTAAACCATTTTCTGTCGAGCCAGTCGGCAACCTCTTCGTCCATGAACAGCAGTGAAGTGACGCTATTTGGTGAAGAAAATAAGCCGGTAGCCCTGTTTGATCCTCAAGACCCGCGTATCCGTGTCGTCTATTTTGGGTTTACGCGCTGCCCTGATGTGTGCCCGACCTCACTGGCAATGCTTGCAGGCGCGCTCAACCAAATCGACGAGCAGACTCAACAGCAATTTCGCCCGATTTTCATCTCGCTCGATCCAGAGCGTGATGCCGCCGCTGACGCCCATCAATATGCACAATATTTTCACCCTATGCTCGAAGGACTATCGGCGCCACTTGAGGTTACCACTCCGCTCGCCCACCAGTACGGCGTGATCTTCAGAAAAACGCAGCTAGAGAACTCGCAATTAGAGTACACCTTAGATCACAGCTCCTATTTTTATTTCCTCAAACCAGATGGCACGCTCATTACAAAAGTGCCACATACGTTGACGCCAGCTCCGTTGGTCGACGCGTTTAACACACTCACTTCAAAAGGATAGTGATAATGAAATTGAAAGCCCTGCTCTTGGCAACACTGATGCTTAGCCCACTTGCCTATGCAAAAACCGATATTATGACGCATCACCCGTATGCTCGTGCTACCCCACCTAATGCACCGACCAGCGCGGTTTTCCTCGAGGTCATGAACCGTGGTGACAATGACAGATACATTGTCTCTGCCACCACACCAGCCGCAGGTAAAGTCGAGCTTCACGACGTAATTAAAGATGGCGATGTCATGAAAATGCGTCAGGTTGAACGCATTCAAGTCCCCGCAAAAGGGAAAGCGGTATTAAAGCCGGGCAGCCTACACATTATGTTGTTTGAACTGCAGCAGCCGTTTGTAGAAGGTGAGCAGATAGACGTGCAAATAACCTTTGCCGACGGCGAACAACAAACCTTCAGCGCGCCGATCAAAAAAGTCATGAGTGGAATGAAGCATCACTAACACAAAAGAAGGTGGGCTAGTTCTCACCTTCTTTGCTATTATTAGCTGCGAAACTAAATCACCATTTTAGGAGGATAAGATGATTGTATTACGTACCCACCCGGCAAAGCAGAGTGAAGAGATTTAAACCAGAGAATCCTGTCTCCTCCCTTTTCTCCTGCCCGGTGTAAACTCTACCGGGGTCTTTGACCCTAGCTAATTAATATCTGCAGTTTACTGCAAGCTTGGGGCATCTATGATTACCACAGTATCTACATCCCTGTCTTTATCGACATTGGGTTGGAACAATTTATTTCAACAACAACTGACACTCGACGACCTAAGCGGCGAGGTAGTGATCGCACGTATCACCGAACATCACCGTAACGGCTACAAACTGCTCAGCGAAACCGGTGAGTTGAGTCTCGCTATGCATCATGCGCTTCCCGCGATGACGGTTGGTGATTGGGTGATACTCAATCAACAGCAGCAATTTCTACGTCTGCTTGAACGCCAATCGCTGTTTCATCGCAAGGCAGCAGGAAGCAAGGTATACGATCAGTTGATCGCCGCCAATGTCTCGACTCTGTTTATCGTCTGTTCACTCAACGACGACTTTAACCTCAGCCGAATTGAGCGCTACCTAGCGATCGCTCATGAAGCAGACGTTGAACCCGTGGTGGTGCTGACCAAGGCCGATCTATGCCATGATGCAGCGGAAAAACGTACGCAAGTACAACAGCTCGACTCAATGTTGATGATCGAGAGTGTTAACGCCTTGGATAGTGAGCAATGCCTGCGTCTGTTGCCTTGGTGTCAGACCGGAAAAACAGTCGCCTTTATGGGCTCTTCAGGGGTGGGAAAATCCACCTTAGTGAATAGCTTACTGGGTGAGTCGATCCAGCAAACGGGTGGCATTCGCGAAGATGACAGCAAAGGACGCCACACCACAACGGGTCGTTCCATGCACTTTATGCCAAGTGGCGGGGTGTTGATTGACACACCGGGAATGCGCGAATTGCAATTGGTCGACTGTGCCGATGGCGTCGCAGAGACATTTTCTGATGTCGAATCACTGGCGATGCAGTGCCGCTTTTCTGATTGTCAGCATCAAAACGAACCGGGCTGCCGAATCAGACTGGCGCTAGAGACCGGAGAGCTCGACCCTAGACGCGTCAATAACTATACCAAGCTACTGCGAGAGCAGCAGCGCAATAGCGCAACACTTGCACAGCAACGCGCGTCGTATAAAAAACAGACCAAGTACTACAAGAAAGTACAAAGCGAAAGTCGTCGTTTCAAACAGTGTAACGAGGACTGATTTCAAAAGGGGCGAGAGCCCCTTTTTTATTACCAATAAAATACAGATTTAAAACATATAATTCACAAAAAATCATAGTCATTAATTATTCATGCTAATTTTCAATTAAATCTAGACACATTATTTCAAGTCGCTAGTATATCGACACAGTTCTCGATAACTGGCATCACTATAAATCAATATAACTATTCATTGCAGGGATAACTATGCAACACAACTCACTTATTGCACGCTTTGCGCGCGGCAATTTGGTTTTGCAGATCCTAGCCGGCATCATTCTTGGTGTGGGTCTAGCGACTGTCTCTCCGGATCACGCTCAAAGTGTAGGGCTACTTGGAAGCCTGTTTGTTGGTGCGCTTAAAGCCGTAGCACCGATCTTAGTCTTTATTTTGGTGGCAGCATCAATTGCCAACCAGAAAAAGAATCAGCATACCTACATGCGTCCAATCGTGGTTCTCTACCTTTTCGGTACCTTCACTGCAGCGCTAACCGCAGTGGTACTTAGCTTCCTATTTCCGACCACACTGACTCTGGTTTCTGGTGCTGAAGGAGCTACCCCTCCACAAGGGATCGCTGAAGTAATGAACACCTTGCTGTTCAAACTGGTCGACAACCCGGTTAATGCGCTGATGAGTGCCAACTACATCGGTATTCTCGCTTGGGCTATCGGTTTAGGCTTAGCACTACATCACGCTTCTGGCACGACCAAAGCGGTGTTTGAAGATTTGAGCCACGGCGTTTCACAAATCGTACGCTTCATTATTCGCTTAGCGCCGTTTGGTATTTTCGGTTTGGTCGCCTCGACACTTGCCACCACTGGTTTCGACGCATTAGCGGGTTACGCACAGCTGCTTGCTGTTCTGCTTAGCGCTATGCTGATCATCGCCTTAGTGGTTAACCCTGTGATTGTGTATGTGAAAACCGGCGAAAACCCATACCCACTGGTACTGCAATGTCTGCGCGAAAGTGGTGTCACTGCCTTTTTCACTCGCTCAAGCGCGGCCAACATTCCAGTCAATATGGCATTGTGTGAAAAACTGAAGCTAGATGAAGATACCTACTCGGTGTCGATTCCACTGGGTGCGACCATCAACATGGCCGGTGCTGCGATCACCATTACCACTCTCACCCTAGCCGCGGTGCACACTATGGGTATTGAAGTCGACTGGTTGACGGCACTGCTGCTCAGCATTGTTGCTGCGGTATCGGCATGTGGTGCGTCTGGTGTGGCCGGTGGTTCACTACTTCTCATTCCGCTAGCGTGTGGGCTGTTTGGTATTCCAAATGAGATCGCAATGCAAGTGGTCGCGGTTGGCTTTATTATCGGTGTTGTACAAGACTCGGCGGAAACCGCGCTCAATAGTTCAACCGACGTTGTGTTCACAGCTGCAGTGTGCAAAGCAAAACACAAGCAAGAGCAGTAGCTGACTCCCCAAATAATAAAGGCCTCGTCATTGACGAGGCCTTTTTGCATCTTTCGCTTTAGTGTTTATCAATAGGAGATTGAGAGAAGTCAAGCCGCTCGCCATCGGACTGAATATTAGGCTGTTCTGCTTCTTGTTCAAGCAGCTCGTCCATCACTTCAGCGGGCGGCACTGCCTCAACCTCAGTGAGTGGTGCGGATTGACTTAACATATCGATATTGCTCACTCGGCTGTTCTCATCAATAGGAATTCTTCGTTTATAGAGTCGATTAAGCGCTTTGATGATCGAATGCTTACTTACTTTACGCTCGCGAATCTTCTTAATGATAGGTTTAGCTAGACTTTGAAGCCCAACAACGGTGTCGACCCCAATATTCAATGCCACTTGATCGCGCAAGTTACGCGCCGGCTCATAGCCCAGTTGCGCCGCTAGGAACAACCAGATATAGGCAATCGCATTACCATTGGGACGTTGGTCCATCCATGTTTCGCCAGCCCGATACATCGCCTCTAAGTGGCCTTTCTCCGCTGCACGTTCTATCCAGTAGCAGCCGCGCTCAAAGTCAAGCGGCACGCCGATCCCTTTAACGTAGTTCAAGCCGAGCTTCATCCGCCCTTGATTGCTTTTCAGCTCGGCTGCATCGCGATAGTACTCGCTAGACTTAGTAGGATTTTTGTTGGGGTTGTTAGGGGAAATCCACCAGTCACCCAAAAAGATTTGCGCATCCACATAGTTTTGTTCGGCCGCAGACTGCATAATTTCAATCGCCTTTGCGACGTTCACTTCGGTACCGTGGCCATTAAACAGCGCCAGCGCCATCTCATACTTGTGCGGTAAACTGCCTTCCATAGCCGCAATCGCGACTTGCCAAAACTTCGCTTGCTCCCTGAGCACCAAATCCTGCTTCATTTTGTTGCTCAGGCGCACAACACCGTACATACCAGTAACGCTATCGAGCTTTGCCGCTTTGGAATACCAGTAAAGTGATTCCTTGAGCCTTGCCCTTTCTGCCTCTTTGGCTAAATAAAGGATGGTCGGGATATGGCCTTGTTCTGCTTTGTGGACCCGCTCTTCTTGTTCCTGTTTACGATTTTTTTCCAGCGCTTTACGAAACGCCAACTCGCGCTCCTTGCGTTCTTGATCCATGCGTTTCTTGCGCAGAGAGAGCGCTAACATCCACATAAACATGCACAGCAGTAATAAACCGGTCGCTCCAATCGCGATCCCAATAATATTCATTCGATAATCTTTTTCTTCTGTTACTGGTTTTAATATCGGCAGCTTACTCAAATGGTTGAGCTCGACCATCATACCTCATAACAAACCGACCACATACTTATATACCTCAGGCGTGCGCAATGCAGTTCACAAGCTATGACAATTGAACCGCCTTTCGTTCCCAGCCTTATTTTCTCAACAAAAATTTTCGGAATATATCGCTCGAACGACTACTATTTTAGTCAATAGTTGCGCTTTTAATCGCCATTAAATGGGGGTACCAGGATTAATTCTAGAAAATTGACCAAAAACAATAGCGCGAGCGAGTAACTTATTTTATAATGCGAATTAATGTTTCAGAGCATCATAAAATCCAATACTAGGGGCAGAAAATGAGACTTATCCCATTAAACAAAGCCGCACAAGTCGGTAAGTGGGCAGCAGCACACATCGTAAAACGCATCAATGACTTCAAACCGACCGCAGAGCGTCCTTTCGTATTAGGTCTGCCAACTGGTGGTACACCACTTGCCACATACAAAGCTTTGATTGAATTGCATCAAGCAGGCGAAGTGAGCTTCAAGCACGTGGTGACGTTTAATATGGATGAGTACATTGGCATTCCGGCCGATCACCCTGAGTCATACCGCTCGTTTATGTACAACAACTTCTTTAATCACATCGATATCCAAGAAGAAAACATTAACTTGCTTAACGGCAACGCCGAAGACAACGAAGTAGAATGCAAGCGATACGAAGACAAAATCAAGTCTTACGGTAAAATCAACCTATTTATGGGTGGTGTAGGTAACGATGGTCACATCGCGTTTAACGAGCCAGCTTCTTCGCTCTCTTCACGCACTCGTATTAAGACGCTCACTGAAGACACCCGTATCGCCAACTCGCGCTTTTTTGACGGCGATATCGAACAGGTACCTAAATACGCACTCACCATTGGTGTCGGTACGCTTCTTGATTCAGAAGAAGTGATGATTCTAGTCACTGGTCACAACAAAGCGCTGGCGTTAGAAGCTGCGGTTGAAGGTAGCGTGAACCACTTATGGACAGTCTCTGCACTGCAACTGCACCCGAAAGCAGTTATCGTATGTGACGAGCCAGCTCAGCAAGAGCTTAAAGTAAAAACAGTTAAATACTTCAAAGAGTTAGAAGCGAAAAACATCGAAGGTTTCTAAAAATCTCAGGCTGTTGACTAACAATTAAAAAATCCGAGCGCTCAGCTCGGATTTTTTTATACCGCTAATCTCTATTTGATTAGCTTTCCGGAAACTCGCCTCGGTCCTGCTTATTGGCCTCAGCAACCCAATGCTCATTTGGGTCATAGCCAGCATCGCAAAGATCAATCGAATAACCCATTTCAAGTACTTCTTTGATAGTGAGGTTGTCAGCCACTTGAGTGACCTCACCGCGTTCGTTACGTAGTTCCATATCCCTACCCTCGCAACATGTTATTGCCGTCATTATCAGTATAACCAATAAACCAGTATCCGTAGCACGCAGAGTAACCAATATAAATGGCAGCAAAGAACGCAGCACCAAAGATCTGTTCGTGGGGGGTAGGAGCATAGTTCAATGGTGCTGCGTTTGCTCACCTCAGTCAGCAATACATAGTGTGCCATTGAATACGGAAGACAAAAACAGCTAATATTCAACAAGCCATTTTCCTAATTTAGTCGAAATTTGCCATGAATCAGCAAGTCAACGCGAAATTTCGCATAAAATAGGAAACAAAGCAGTATGAATCCTGCTTATTTTGAGAATATTTTTATGTCAGATACCAATTTACTCCGCTATTACACTCGTATCGCAGATATCCAGGTCGGCAGCGACTTCAAAACCACCCTTCCAGATGTCGCGGATACCCTGTGTACCAGCCCACGTCACGCTCGCAACTTATTGAATCAGATGCAGCAACTGGGATGGTTAAACTGGCAGCCCAAATCTGGACGCAACCAACGCTCGACCTTACGCCTTCATCACCCGGTGGAAGAGCTAAAACGGCAATTGGCAAGCGACAGGATATTGCAAGGACAGTATGAGAAAGCACTCGCTTTACTCGATCATGACCAAGTCGCGTTTGGCCGCTTGTTGCAAAGTACGTCTGGTGCCACCCTACGAGAAGGCCTTTTGCATATTCAATTAACCTATAAGCGCGCATTCGAGCGTTTGGTGCCCCACCAACTGCAACGTTCAAGTGAGCGTTACTTACTACGTCAAATCTATTGCTGCCTTGTCTCTAGCCGCAGTGACGGGCAACTAGAGCCACAGCTGGCGCACCATTGGTACTACGCTGAAGATGCTCTGGAATGGTCTTTCTTTCTGCGACCCAACTTAACGTTTCACGACAATAGTCCGATCACGGCTCAGTGCATTGTCGATCTGTTCAACAAATTGACTGAGCTTGACGACTACCGCAGCGAACTGAATCACTTAACCCAGGTATCTTCTCCCAGCCCCAATAAAGTCGTGTTTAAACTGAGCCAGCCCGACCAAGGATTTGGCGGTCTTATCTCGGGGGTGAAATATTCGATTCAACCGCCAAGCCAAGTCGACCAAACAGCCTCAATGTTGGTCATTGGTTCCGGGCCATTTGAGGTTATCGAACACTCCGATGCAAAACTGTGCCTCAAAGCATTTGACCGCTACTACGCTTGTCGGGCTTTGACAGACCAAGTGACCATTTGGCACCTTGATGAAAACGAGTTGCAAGATAGGCAGATTGAAACCAACCAGCCAGAAGCGACAGTGCGTAAGCAGTGTAACTACTATGTCTCTCATGCCGTTAGTAAAAAAGTTGAGCGAGACGTCAAACAGAGCCGCACCGAAGACGGCTGCCTATTTGTGGTGTTTAACCAATGTGGTGACACTGTTCTCAGTGACAGGCAGCGGCGTTTTCTTTCTACCTACATTACGCCACAGAAAGTGTTCGACTATCTTGACCAAACTGGCCTGTTGTTTGGTTGTGAGTTAGCCAGTAACCTGCTGCCGATGTGGCATAAAATCACTCGACCAGCAATGCCCGCAGCCGAGCTGCCCAAAAAAATTGATATTGCCATCTATGATTACAGCTCTCTAAGCAGCTGCGCGCTCGCGGTTAAACATTTGCTCGAACAACTCGGGGTTGAGGTCACCATCAACAGCTACAATTATCGTCAGCTGACGGCACTGTCTATTTCGGGACAACTGTCTGAGTCGATGATCATTACCAACATCAATTTGGACGACAATCGCCACGCATCGGCATTCAATAGTCTGTACCACAACCCTATTATTCAGCGCTGTATTGGCGAATCATCGAAACAGTGGCTAATGGAACACCTGACACAGCTGCGCTCTCAGACTCCGCTACCGGATTATCTTGACGCTCTGGAACCAATCGCCTCTGCGTTGATCAACCAATTTTGGTTATCGCCGCTATTTCACCACCGCCAAACCTTGCGCTTTCAAGGCGTTCTCAAAGACGTAGCACTCACCAACTGGGGTTGGCCAGACATCAAAAATGTGTGGACCACGGGTTGAACCGCATCTGTATCGCGACAGCGCTTACCATCGTCGCTGTGTTGCGGTCAGATTAAACTTCCATCCATCCCGCTCTAACCACAAAGCAGAGCCTGCCCTCTCTTAATGAGCGATTCCCCATCAACTAACGATTAGTGTACGAATTTTCGTGCACTAACATCTCCTTTATTGGTAATTGACTAAATTTATAATATTATCATTGAGATTTTGCGCTTTTTTGCGCGTATATAGTGAAGTTGTGCATAGTCTGCGCTTACCACAAACACACTCATTATTTGAACTCTAAATATTGGTTCGCTATTTTTATAAAGTATTCATTAAAAAGGAAATTACAATGAAACTAAAAACAGCTGCATTACTCGTCCTTTCTTCAGCCGCTCTCCAAGCTCAAGCTGAAGAGTGCGGCAAAGTGACTATCGCTGACATGAACTGGAACTCAGCCAGCGTTATCGCTAATGTTGATCGCTTTATCTTGGAACATGGCTACGGCTGTGATGCGGAGCTTATCCCTGGTGATACTATGCCTACCGGCACCTCGATGATCGAGAAAGGCCAACCAGACGTTGCACCTGAGCTCTGGAGTAATGCGCTCAAAGATGCGCTCGATAAAGGGGTAGAAGAGAAGCGTCTACGCTATGCAGGAAAATCATTGGTTGATGGTGGTGAAGAGGGTTTTTGGGTGCCTGCCTATTTGGTTGAGCAGTACCCAGAAATTGCCACTATTGAAGGGGTCAAAAAACACGCTAAGCTGTTTGAACATCCTGAAGACCCAGACCAGTCGGCTTTCTATAGCTGTCCAGCCGGCTGGAACTGTCAAATCAGTGCCGGTAACTTATTTCGCGCGCTTGGACTCGAAGAGTCGGGCTTTACCATTGTCGATCCGGGATCAAGTGCGGGTCTATCCGGTGCGATCGCCAAATCATACGAACGTAAAGAAGCGTGGTTTGGTTACTACTGGGCACCAACGGCTGTGCTAGGTAAGTACGAAATGGTCAAAGTGGACTTTGGCAGCGGCGTTAACCTAGATGAGTTTGTCGGCTGTACCACCCAAGCAGAATGTGCCGAACCAAAACCTACCATGTACCCGCCTTCACCTGTGCACACCATCACCACCGAAGAGTTTGCTAGCCGTGCACCACAAGCCTATCAGTACTTCACCAAACGCGGCTTCACTAATGCTGGCATGAACCAGTTGCTCGCGTGGATGGAAGACAATCAAGCTGATGGCGAAGAAGCGATGTTCTACTTCCTAGAACAATACCCGCAGATCTGGCAGCAATGGGTGCCACAAGACGTGGCAGAGAAAATTCAACAAGCACTCTAACCCCTACCACTTTCAACAACTTTTAGCTGTATCTTGGCGGTACTCCCCCATCTAAACGATGGGGGAGAATAAAAGGAATTTTAAAGATGTCTAATGATAGTTGGTTCAACAGCTTTCCAGAGATGGAACGCTCGGATCTTAGAGAGATCCGCAAAACACTTGATGGCGCCTACCGGGAGTTTTCTCGCGAGTATGGTGAAATGATCGAGTCCTTCTTTGACCCCTTACTCTCTTTTCTGATTTGGTTTGAAAAACTGCTCATTTCCACACCTTGGATGATCATCCTCGCAGTGTGTACGGGTTTAGTCTATGCCGCGAGTCGCTCATGGAAATTAGCCTTAGGCTGTTTTATTTCACTGATTTTGATCGGCTACTTTGGGATGTGGGAAGACACGATGCGCACCTTAAGCATCATTACCGTCTGTACCTTGCTGTCGATAATACTCGGCATTCCAATTGGTATTGCGATGGCACGCTCTAATCGCGTCCAGTCGATGGTAACGCCAATGCTTGACGTCATGCAAACCATGCCAGCCTTTGTCTACTTGATCCCCGTGGTGATGCTACTTGGGATTGGTAAAATTCCGGGCCTGATTGCGGTGGTCATTTACGCTATACCGCCCGTGATTCGCCTGACCAACCTCGGTATTCGTTTGGTCGATAAAGAAGTCCTTGAGGCGTCCACGGCATTCGGTGCCAGCGCCAAACAGAGGCTGTTCGGCGTGCAACTGCCGCTGGCGATGCCAACCATCATGGCAGGTATTAACCAGACCATCATGATGGCACTCTCTATGGTGGTCATCGCATCAATGATTGGTGTCAAAGGGTTAGGCCAACCGGTATTAAAATCAATCACTAACCAGTACTTTACCCTTGGTCTTCTCAACGGCTTTGCCATCGTCGCGCTGGCAATTCTGTTTGACCGCGCCTCACAAGCTTATGCCAAACGCACTCAAGCTCACCTAGGAGACCTAAAACATGACTAAACCACTTATTGAAATCAGTGGCTTATACAAGGTCTTTGGTCCTAAGCCACAAGCGGTGATGCCGCGCGTTCGCGATGGTGAAAGTAAAGATCAAGTGCTGGCTGAAACCGGGCATACCGTCGGTTTAAAAGAGATCAACCTGAGCATCAAACAGGGCGAGATTTTCGTCATTATGGGGCTATCTGGCTCAGGGAAATCGACCCTAATTCGCCACTTCAACCGCCTTATTGACCCTACCGAAGGCCAAATCTTGGTCGAAGGCAGCGATATTATGCAGCTTAACCAAAAACAGCTCGAAGAGTTTCGTCGTCACAAGATGTCGATGGTCTTCCAGCGCTTTGGGTTGTTGCCACATCGCACAGTGGTCGATAACGTCGCCTACGGCTTGGAAATTCAAGGTATTGAAAAAGCCAAACGACTCGATAAAGCGAACCAGTGGCTCGATACCGTTGGGCTGAAAGGCTATGAAAACCAATACCCCTCTCAACTTTCTGGTGGTCAGCAGCAGCGAGTCGGCCTAGCGCGAGCGCTGTGTACTGACGCAGAGATCTTACTGATGGATGAAGCGTTTTCGGCGCTCGACCCTTTGATCCGCAGTGAAATGCAAGATCAGTTGATCGAGCTGCAAGAGAAGCTGCATAAAACCATCGTATTCATCACTCACGATCTCGACGAAGCGCTGCGACTGGGTGACCGGATTGCAATCCTCAAAGACGGTGAATTGGTTCAGCAAGGCACACCCGATGAAATCTTGCTCAACCCTGCTGACGACTACGTCGAAGCCTTTGTCAAAGACGTCAATCGCGCTCGAGCATTAACCGTCGAAACGGTGATGAATCCACCTGCCTCGCGCATCACCGCCACCACCTTGCAAGAAGCCTTAGCGCAAATGAAAGGGATCAAGCAAGATTATGCGTACCACGTGACCGAAGATGGCTATCAAGGGGTGCTGACCAAAGAAGGATTGCTTGATGCAACCAAAGAGGTCAGCAGTAGCGATACCATCGATCAGCAACACTATGAGCAAGTGCCTTCAGTATCACCTGATGCGGTCATCGAAGAAGTGCTGGTTGAAACCATGTCGTGCGACTACTCTCTGCCAGTGGTCGACGAACAAGGTAACCTGCAAGGTGAGCTAGAACGTAGCGCGGTCGCGGAGATTTTTGCCGACTCTAGTGAAGAGAAAAGCGAATCAGACTCTGATCAGGCGAAGCCTAGCGTCGATAAAGCGGGTTAATACTGAGCTCCAAAAGCAACGGGCCCTTATTTTGTAAGGGCCCGTTATCTATATTTTAGTCTTGAATCCACTCTAACTGTTTGAGTAGCAATCCCGGTTTAACAAAGTCGAGATCGAGGTGATAAATGCCCGGCTCGAGTCGTACTTTCAAACCCTCCACTCTCACCATATTGCCTTCGGTACCGTTGGTAGGCAGAGTTTGGCTAAACTCACCGTTAAGCCACAAACTGCACGCCGATTGCGCTAGCGAGTCGCGATCATAGCTCAGGTCTGCAAAGCATTGATACACACCGGCCTGCTCTACGCTAAACGTCAGTCGAGTATTGGTTTTACTTTCTATTTGCAATGGCTGTGACAGCGCCAACGCATCGGTTGCGCTATCGGCAATAGCTGCAAAGGATTTGATCGGCTCATAAGGTACCAGTGGTCGTGCCATAGCTGGCGTGTCTAATATGAACCGGCAAATATTGATCGCACAGCGCTGCAATTCGCCAAGCTGCAAAGTGCCGTTTTCTAACGCCTCTAGCGTATCGTCACCCATTGCATTGGCTTTGGCACCATCATTTTCCACCACCATATACAGATCGTTTTGCGATCGAATCATAAATGAGGTAAAGGTTTTCGCCTCTTTTCCTGCTTCAATCGGGTCGTTCATTTTGGCCCACCAGTCCGTCATCACAATCCCCTGATAACCCCACTCCTGGCGCAAAATCGTGGTGTTGAGGTCAAAGTTGGACGCGGCCCAATGTCCATTCACAGGATTGTAAGCGGTCATAATGGTGGTGGCGCCCCCCTCTTTGACGGCCATTTCAAACGCCTTGATGTGAACTTCGCGCAGGGCGCGTTGCGACATAACACTGTCAACATCGACGCGGGCAGTCTCTTGGTCATTGGCCGCATAGTGCTTGATGGTTCCACTCACTCCGGCCTCTTTCAACCCTAAGGTTTGCGCTGCCGCCATGGTGCCTGTCATCAATGGATCTTCGGAGAAGTACTCAAAGTTGCGGCCATTTAACGGGTGACGATGAATATTGATCCCCGGCCCGAGTAGGGTATCAATCTGATTCGCCTTGAGCTCTTGACCAACCAAGTTAAATAGCTTGCGGTTTAAGGCGCGATTCCATGTACAACCGAGCAGTGTACCAATCGGCACTTGGGTTGCTTTGTGTCCACTGTCCATACGAATCCCAGAGGGACCATCAGCAGCAGCGACCACTGGAATCCCAAACGAAAACAGCTCATCACTGACACCACCAAACGCGGCCGCTGTGCCGGGAGTGACTTTCGGGCTACACATCCCCTCGCCGCGAACTAGGGTTGCCAACTGAGACGGGTTGAGCTGCGCGACAAACTGCTCCAAGGAGGCTTTTTGCTGTTTGACGTGTTGCAGTTTGATACCTTGATCGCCCGTCAATGCCAAGGTTTCGGGCATTGCCGCTTGAATTCTCTGTGCCATATCGACACTGCGCAGCGGAACCGGCTCGTAGCGAATTGTGTACTGATTTTGCGCAGCCACAGGCTTAATTCGCTCAAATGCGCGCACTGGCGCCCCCGCTTCGGTGAGTTGCTCAATCACTAAGGTTTGCGCCACATTCCATTTGGCATCAATCGGCTGCGCCTCACGGACACTGGCACCCAAATAGAATTGATAGTCACCCTGCTCAATCACATAGCAATTTTTGCAACCGGTGACACCGCTGTCGTCAAATGAGGCGAGACGGTCAGCGCCCACCTCAATCGTCACCAGTTGCGATTCGCCAGGATGTAGACGCTGCGTCTTATCAAAACCGACCAATACTCGGGCAGGCTTACCGAGTTCACCTTGTGGAGCCGCAAGGTAGAGCTGCACCACTTCTTTGCCAGCATAGGTATCACCAATGTTGGTCACTTTCACCTTGAACATCAGCACCGTATCACGACCCTGCCCAGAGACAGTAAAGTCGATAAACTCTCGCGAAAAATCGGTGTAGCTTAAGCCATAACCAAAGGGAAACTGCACTGCCTGTTTGGCGAAAGTTTCAAAATATCGGTAACCGACGTAAATATCTTCTGCGTACAGGTTGACATCTTTGCGACCGAAGTTTGCTGATGATGGGTAATCTTCGAGGCGATAAGCAATGGTATCGGTGAGACGACCGCTTGGTGCATGCGTTCCCGCCAGAATATCCGCCAGAGCATGTCCGCCTTCCATTCCTGCCGCCCAGCTGTATAGCACTGCTTTGATACTCTCTTTGTGCGCTAAAGTGTTGAGCCAAGACATATCCATGATATTGGTGACATTCATGACCACAATCACAGACGCAAAGTGCTTGCTCACTTGGTTTAGCATGTCAAGCTCAGTCTCTGTGAGTCGGTAGCTACCCGGGGCATCGGCGTTATCTTGATCTTCACCCGCTGTGCGGCCGATAAACACAATCGCTTTGTCTGACTTTAATGCCGCTTGCTGCGCGAGTTCCTGAGTGACCGGCATCTCTTGTTGAAACCAAGGCTCTGCTGCCCAGCCGCCGCCGCCATCATCAAACGGATGGCGTTCAATCCAATGTTGATAAACATCGACCAACTCTTGGTTTAGGCTAATAGCGCTGTGCTCAGAGAGTCCCTGCAACGCGCTAACAGAGTAAGGCACGTTCACGGCCCCACCCGATCCGGTCCCACTGCGGTAAGTATCGATTTGACAGCGGCCAAACAGCGACACGGTTTCATGAGCACGTAGGGGTAAAGTGGCGTCTTCGTTTTTCAGTAGCACTATTCCCTCAGTTGCCGCTTGACGGCTGACCGGGGCCAGATTTTGCTGTGCTTGGGTAATCAGATCATTGTTCATCATTTTACTCTACTCGTCATATCACGGGTAACGTATTGCGCCTACCAGCGCGATGTGGCCATAAACCAATACGTTTTTACATATAATCATAGTATGCTGGCGATAAGCGCAATTCTACGAATAAAGCGACACAAAGAAGGAAAATAACGACATGACGCCGCGCTATCGACTGCGATCACATCAAAGATACCAACACCTAAATTTTGCGTTTGTCGACGGGGACCATCGAACCGACTTTGCGATGCATAAGCATGACTTTTCCGAGCTGTTTTTAGTGCTTGAAGGCGAAGGCAAGCACTTGGTTTCTGAGTACCAATACCCTCTCTGCGCGGGAGATATTTTTGTCATCAATGGCGACACCGAGCACGGTTTTAAAGATGTCCGTAACCTCAAGCTTATCAACTTAATGTTTGATGATTCCGCCCCTTTCTTTGAACTACCATCGATGCGCGCCCTTTCGGGTTATCAAGCCCTGTTCAAGATTGAACCCATTGCTCGGCAAACCAGTGAGTACAGTGCCAAGTTGACGCTAGACCGCCAGCAACTGCAAGTCACAGCGCACTTACTCGAACAAATTAGACAGGAATACCAACAAGCCGAGCCCGGCTTTGAGATTGTTATTAGCAGTTTGATGCAACAATTGGTGGTTAACCTGTCGCGTATCTACCAAAGCCATCAACTCAACGCTCCTCAAACCACCTTTGCGCTGAGTCGCGCTTTGGTGTTTTTAGAACAGCACTTTACCTCTAGTGATATCGACATCGATCAAATCGCCAACGCCGCGTTCGTTAGCCCGCGCCAACTGCAGCGTCTTTTCCGCCAATATTTTGAGTGCTCACCTATCCAATATCTTCGTTCGCTACAACTCAACTATGCCTCCAAACTGATCACCGATGAAAAAGTCACCTCGGTGCAAGAGATTGCAGAGCGCAGTGGATTTAGTGATAGCAACTATTTTTCTAAGTGTTACAAACAGCATTTTGCCCAAACACCGCGCGACGAGATAAAAAAAGCCGCTCAGTGAGCGGCTAAAGCGATATCTAGGAGCAAGTCCTGTATCAGAGATGAAGCAATCACGTAGCTGACGTGACTAAAAATGGATAATAATGAAAAAGTCGGTGTGCCGCTTGGCTCGGCACACCTAAGATGTTAATCGTCTGCCTCGATTACCACCAAGCTTCAAACATGGCGCCAAACGCCAATGTATCGACTTTTTCTGCTTTGGCTAAGCTGCCACCATCAAACTTAACCTTGTTGTCCGCTTCGCCCACTGTCGTGTAGAAACGTAGCATTGGGCGGCCCCATGGCACTGAATCTAGAGAAATGTTTTGTGAGAGGGTCACTTTCCACGCTGCATTCTTCTCATTAAGCTTGTCGTAGTCGACCATTGAGTAGCCCGCTTCTAACCAAGTAGAGTGAATGTCATTCCAAGCGTACATTGGACGTACAATAGCACTGTAGTTAGTACGGTCATCTTCCATATCGTTCAAACCGTCAGAATTGTGGTAAGCAAATTGGTAGTCAACAATTGTTCGTTCACCGAGACTAATGCCTGATTGATAGCTTGCGTAGATTGTTTTCAAACCATTAGTGCGATTGAACGCACTGTTGTCACTGTTGTCACTGTAACGTAGATTGAGCTTATGTCCTGAGAAGTTAAACAGCGTCGCAACCTGGAACGCGTTATCCGCTTTATTACCTTTGTCAGAAAAACCGTAGTTCATCAGTAGGTCCATACTTGATGACTCACCTAAGGAGAAAGCAAACTTCGACGTTACTGCGTAGTCACCGTTATCGCCGGTAGCTTCACCAGTTTTACCTACTACCGCTAGATCAAACTTAGCTCCGCCTAGGTCCATGTTTTTAAAACCACCACCTTGACCATCGTGGGTCATTAGGAAGTAGTCGTTAAGACCTTCTTGCGGGCGCTGATGGAAGTCACGACCTGCCCATACGTAAAGGTCTGGCTGTGATTTAAATACATTCGATGCCCCTGCATAAAACTTCTTCAAGCTCACATCACCATACTCATCTGGCGCTTTCCACCAGTTTTCCATCATGACGTTGAGATCCCATTGAGTGCCATTTGCACCTTCAAAACGTTTAGTAAACTGGAATTCACCTCCGTTAACTTCATTGCCTAAGCGACCGGCAGCATTGCCCGCTAATTGACCCGCAGCACTGACGTATGGATTTTCATCGTTTTCAAAGTGAGCACCGTAACGCGCATAACCAGTAAACTCGATACCAGAATCTGTCGCTGCAGACGCTTGACTTGATTCCAGTACAGCAATACGTTTTTCTAGTGCTTCAATTTCTGAATTTGCAACCGAAGGAAAAGAGGCAATTGTAGCCGCAACCACTGCAGCAAGAGGTAATACCTTAAGGTGTTTCATAATCACTCCATGTTCTTGTTTTGTTCCACGCCCAAAGAAAGCGCTTTCTTATGTTTTTAAAAAATTCGCCAGCACGATGAAATTAAGCTGTCACTCAACGAGATCCCCCACTGCCTAAGTCCATTTTGTTGCTATAACGTGTTGGCGTAACTGCAGTCTAGGGGTTACACACCCCTACAAAAAGTGATCCAAACCTCAAAGAAAGCGCTTTCGTAATGAGTTTGATCACATCAACGCGAGTCAATCGCATCGCTTCGGTAACAAAAAAAAGCCCACAGTTAAGACTGTGAGCCTGATCAAAATCACTTCAGTGATTATTTAGCAAAACGAATATTCGCTAGTTCAATAGAAAGATGTTCACCACCTAAGCCTTCAAGCACAAACGGATTGATCACATTGCTCAGCTCAAATCGGCTACCGGGTGAATAACGGTTGTCAGCAGCCACAAAATCACTCACCGCAATCGAATAGGTGTGCCATTGACCATCGGCGAGCAAGCCCTTTGCTGTTTGCGTAAGCGCGATATCACTGACATTGGGCCAGCCACTGTCTAGCTTGATCAGCACATCGCTGTTGGTTCCAAGGTCCTTGATCTTAAGATCAAACTTCAGTTGCCAATTGGCGTAATCACTCATGTCTATCGGTTGGGCGGCACCAAAGTAGAGATTACCTGCCCCATCAAACTCGGCCACTACCACACCATTAATCATTCGACGACTGTCCTCAGCATCAGGGTTATAGCCATCAAGCATCAATCCCAGCCCTATCTCCTCACCGAGCACAGTAAACGGCTTAGTGAATAGAATGTTGTTGACCTTAAAACTCAAGTTGCTGTTGTTGAACGGCTCAAAGACGATAGGATTAACCACGGAACCAATATTGAAGCCATTGACCCCTTGTTGGATGAACTCATCAACGGCAAAACGATAGTGCTGCCACTCATTAGCCATAGGTAGCTTATCAAAAGGAATAGTGAGAGCAGCCAATGCAGGGTAACCGCTGTCCATTTTCACCGCTATTTCACTGGCGCTCCCCGCTTGATAGCTCAAGTCAAAGCTCAGTTCACCCCCTGAAAAATCGCGCATATCCAAAGGCTCACCGAGCGTTTCAATATAGGCATTGCCATTATCGACAATCGTGATAGCAATGGCATCTTGGTCGATCGCTCTTGAATCATTTGCACCATCGTCCCAACCATTGAGGTTAAAACCATGCAACAGCTCTCCATTGTTAAATAACGCCAAGCGCTGCTGAGAGAGATCGATGTCCGACGGGAAATCAGGTTCGCTGACACCTTCATTGTGCACCGCATTTTGCGATACATTTGAAGCGCAGCCTTTGCCTGTTTCTGGATCGAGTGGGCAGCGGTACACACGCACATAGTCAATCAGCATTTCCGCTTGCTCGATACTCGGGTCAATACCCCCTTCGTTGACTGCGGTTGGCCAGCTGCCGCCCATCGCCAAGTTTAAGATCAGATGAAACCTTTGGTTGTATGGCGCATCACCCTCTCCACTCACCCAGTTACCTTGTGAATCTTGATAGTGACTCCACCATCCAGATTCAGTTTGTGTTGCGTAGTGCACATCATCGACGTACCAACGAATTTCCCCTTGTTCCCATTCAATGGCATAGGTATGAAAATCGTCGGCTGGGTTAATATCTGGGTGAGCGAATCGATACGCTTCACCTGAATGGACATTATTTGGCCAAGCCTTGCCATAGTGCAGGGTGCCGTGCACGCGATTTTCAACCTTAGTAACGCCATCATCTTGATAGGTCGTGCCTAGGTTTACCGCTTCCATGATGTCAATTTCACCCGACGCCGCCCAGCCGCCGTAAACCCAATCAGTAGGTAACATCCAGATTGCAGGCCAGGTGCCTTGGCCTTTAGGCAGTTTCGCGCGCACCTCAAATCGACCATATTTCCAATCGCCTTGGTTCATCGTCCTTAAACGGGCAGATGAGTAAGGCAAGGTCGTGGTCGTTTCACCATACCCGTCACTGCCCTCGACACTATCAGGGCCCGTTGTTGGCTCCTTAAGTAATCGAATCACCAATTTGCCGTTTTTAATAAACGAGTTGGCCTCATTGTCGACATAGCATTGCTGCTCTGCATTACCACCACCCCAACAATTGACTTCGTGGCTCCATTTGCTGGTATCAATTTCGTGGCCTTTAAACTCATCACTCCAAACCAGTTCCCATTTAGATTGATTGCAACCACTGAGCAGTAATGCACTTGCGCCAATCAAAATGATTTTGCTACTGTTTTTCACATCTATTCTCCTTGCGACCATTGAGAAATCGCTTTCTTAAATTTTTGTTTCTATGACAGATTTCGACTAAGTAGACAAACAAGCATGAAAACCAAAAAGACCACCACTTCCACATAACCAACTGAAAAAGCGCAAATAATTATCATGCAGTCATCTCAGATAAAGACTATTGCTATCTGACGTTCATTTATGTGATCATTGCCGACAAGAAAGCGCTTTCTCAAGTGTCAGTTCACAGTTATGCGTTTAAATTGCACCTGATGTAACAAAACTTCAGATAGAATCGACGAACGTGGTCACCGAGAACCTCTCAATGCAAGGACCACGCAATTGTAGAATGGATAAGGTAATCCCAGTGATAACGATTAAAGAAGTGTCAGAGTTGGCAAAAGTTTCTCAGTCAACGGTTTCTCGAGCACTTAACGGCCACCCTACGGTGAAAGAGGCCAATCGTAAAAAAGTCTTCGATGCCATTGAACAACTCGGTTATAAGCCGAATGCGTTTGCTCAGGCCCTCGCCTCCAGTCGTTCGAACAGCATTGGTATGCTGGTTGGCTCCCTCGATGGTCCTTTCTATGGCCCCTTGATGCATTTTGCAGAAGATACGGTGCGTAAGAAGAACAACCATTTAATCGTGACCAGCGGCCAAGAATCTTATGAAAAAGAGCAAGATTCGATTTATTTTCTGCGCTCTAAACAAGTCGATGGGTTAATCATCCACTCAGACAAACTCTCTGACGATGAACTGATCGAAGTGGTGGAACAAAACAGCGCAACCATTATTCTCAACCGCTATATTCCTGAAGTCGCTGATCACTGTATCTACATAGATAATGAGCTCGGTGGTTACCTAGCGACCAAGCATCTGCTCGAGCAAGGCCACAAACGCGTCGCTTGTATAACAGGTCAGTTAAGTAAGGGAGATAGTCGCGATCGCCTACAAGGTTATCGCAACGCATTGACCGAGTATGGCATTGACTACGACGCCAATCTGGTGATTGAAGGTCGCTTTGATCACGACGGTAATCATGATAAAGCGCGCCGCTTGCTCGACCGAGCCCCAGATATTAGTGCGATTTTCTGTCAAAACGACAATATCGCGCTCGCCGTCTATGACATCGCGGTTGAAAGGAATATTGAAATTGGCAAGCAGTTGTCGGTTGTTGGTTTCGATAACGACAGTCATAGCCAACACATTCGTCCAAGACTGACCACAGTCAACTTCCCTGTGCGAGAAATGGGTACAGAAGCTGCGCAAGCCGTGCTATCACTGGTACACAAGCAAACTCCAAACATCAACCACCGGCTCAATCCAGAGCTGATTGTTCGCGAGTCGGTTTGCCGAATCTAAACGACAAAAACAAAGGTGCTCATATCGAGCACCTTGAAATCAGTTCCACTTGATTTTACTTCTGCTTAATCTGGGGACTGATAGTGCTGTGGCAATAACGGATTTTCCAGCGCGATGGTCTCTCGACTCGCTAAGTCGACCTGTTTGAGCACTTGACCAAAGTGCGCATTAAACAGCGCGTCAAACTCACCATTGGCCATGATCTCTCGTAGCCCTTTCGTCAACGCATCTGCCAGCGCCTGTTGCGACGGGCTGACGTAAAATACCACTGGGAAAGGATAGGTGAGCACTTTGGTCGGCTCTATCATCAATGATGCCGTTTGTTGCGGGTACTGAGCTAAGATCTCTGCCGCTTCATTGGCGCCAAGTGTCATATAATCCACCTCCCCGCTAGCGATCCACTCAAGCATCTCAGACAAACTGCCCTTCTCCACGACATGATATTGGTTATGTCGAAATAGTTCAGCATCCACCCATGTCGCCGGCACACCGACACGTTGTTGCTTTAGCGCCTGCTGTGACATATTGGCAAACTCAGCCTGGCGTGCGCGCGGAATGATGGCCACACGGCAACCAAGTAACCCTTTGCACAGCGGGATAGGTACCTCGATAAACGCTTGGTCGGCAAATTTTCGATTACCTGCGACCGTCACCAACACATCCGTCCCGCGCTCAAAGACCAAACCTTCGTCTCGAGCTTTAGGGTAGTCGGTGAGGTCATTATCAATCGGTTGTTCTATGTCCGCATAACGAAGTACCAATGCTAACAACTGATGCTCGTAAGCCTGTCGTGCGGCGGATTTATTGCCATTCCAAAAGTGAATCATAACAGCTCTCTTACTAACTAAAACTGAGTCCAACATTATCCCATTCGGCACCCAAAGAAAGCGCTTTCTTCAATTTCGGTGGTAATTGTGATCTCTAGCAAAATTAGCGAATCAAAACGCGTGACTAGCTTCAAATATCAGCACTATTTTATGATTTTTTCCACTGATAACCTTGTCAGTTGATATCACGCACGAAGATTGATCAAGATCAGAAATTGAGCGTAAACATCTGTTTAGTAATGAAAATTATATCTAACGTCTCGTTTTACGCTGTCCAAAATTTTCGAGTAATTTCTGTGATCTAAGGTTTACTTTGCCGACAAAAGTTTGAAATCCCACTCATAAGCGCATAAAACGACTCCAAGAAAGCGCTTTCTTGAGTGCTTCGGGGGATGAATCCTAAACATAACGAAATATATAAGGACAATGTGATGCATAAGAAAACTCTGCTCGCTACGCTTGCTGCCAGCATGATGCTATCGACCGCTGCACAAGCAGACGGAATTAAGCAAGGTGGTACGCTAACCGTACCGGTCATCAATAATGGTTTTGTCGAAAACTACAACCCGTACACCACTAAGGACATCCTTGGCGGTACCATGTTCGAGCCGTTGATGGTTGAGAACAACATGACAGGCCAAACTGAGTTCCGTTTAGCAGAGTCATACTCGTACTCTGATGACCTTAAAACGCTAACGGTTAAAATTCGTGACGGCCTTAAATGGTCTGACGGTTCACCACTGACCGCTGAAGACGTAGCGTACAGCTACACCATGACCAAAGACACGCCAGCGTTCGACCTAAAAGGTTTCTGGACTGAATCTGGTAACCTGGAGTCAATTACCGTTGTTGATGACACTACGGTCGCATTCAACCTTAAAGAAGCCGATTCCACATTTGTTTGGCACATCAGCGCTTACCACATTGTCCCTAAAGCTCAATGGTCTAAAGCGCAAGACTTAACGACCTTCACTAACCCAAATCCAATTGGCAACGGTCCATTCACTGAAGTGAAATACCAACGTGCGCAGCAAATGGAACTGTGTCGTAACCCAAATTACTACCTAGCGAATGAAAACCGCCCTTACCTAGACTGTGTGACTTTCCGTTCGTTCAACGACAACTCTCAGATCCAACCTGCACTGATCCGTGGTGAAATCGACTGGGGTTCAAACTTTATTGCTGACATTGATACCACCTACGTGGCAGTCGATAAAGCCAACAACCACTACTGGTACCCAGCAAACGACGCGATCAACCTGTACATCAACACCAAAGAAGCGCCGTTTGATGACCTTAACGTACGTAAAGCCCTATCTATGGCTCTGGATCGTGAGTCAATAGTCGAATTTGCCGCCTACGGTTACCCAACAGCAAACTTTAACGTTGGTGGTATCGGTGAGCTTTACAAATCGCACATCGATGAGTCGGTGAATGCTAAGTACAGCGACATCACTAAGTTTGATCCTAAAAAAGCCGCAGCGCTACTCGACCAAGCAGGCATCGTTGACCGCAATGGTGACGGCTGGCGTGACACGAAAGATGGCAAAACCTTCGAATTTGGCATCGAAGTGGTGAACGGCTGGACTGACTGGATCCAAACGGTACAAATGGTCTCTGAGTACTTTGCTGAAGTTGGCGTAAAAGCGAACGTTAAGACAGTTGACTGGTCAGTGTACGACGCCAACCTGAAGAACAGTGACTATACCATGTCAATCAACTGGTCGATGGTTGCAGCTAACCCTATCCTGGCTTACCAAGAGTACTTCCACACTGCACGTGTTGGTCAATCTTGGCACGCAGGCCACGGTGTTAACGACCCTCGCATCGACAAACTCATTGAGTCTTTCGGTAAAACCGCTGAAGCGACAGAGCAGAGCGAAATCATCTCTGAGCTGCAAGCGTTCACTGCGGAAAATCTACCGTTTATCCCGCTGTTCTCTAACCCAACTTGGTACCAATACAGCACCAAGAAGTTTGCCGGCTGGCCATCAGAAGAGAACCCATACGTTCAACCCGTTTTCTACGATGCAGGTAAGCGTGCAATTATCCTAAACAATTTGCACCTTAAATAACCCTCACTCGCCGTGATTACAGCCATAGCCAATTGGCTATGGCTGTATGCCAGATATTTGTAGGTCTCTTATGTCGTTTATTCTTCGCCGTTTTGGTTTTTATTTTACTGCCTTTTTCGTCGCTATCACATTCAACTTTATGTTGCCACGCATCATGCCTGGTGACCCAGTTGCGGCGCTATTTGCGGCCTCAGCAGGTCGTATGGACCCTGCACAAATGGACGCAGTGCGCGAAATGTATGGTTTTGTCGATGGTAACATTTTCGTTCAGTACTTCTCGTACATTAAAAGCGTGTTTACTTTGGATCTCGGTCCATCAATCTTAATGTTCCCGGTGAGCGTGTCTGAAGTAATTTGGATGTCGCTGCCTTGGACACTGTTTCTCGCGCTTGGCTCTTTGATTGTGGCGCTGATTATTGGCGTTAGCATCGGCACTTATGCCTCATACCGTCGTGAAGGTTTTTTTGGTCAGTTCGTGCCACCGATTCTATCCTTCATCAGTAACTTCCCTTACGTGGTCACTGCGCTGCTACTGTTCTACTTCTTTGGCCTTAAGCTTGAGCTACTTCCGCTCGCTTATACCTACGATCAAAGCTTGGAACCTGCCTTCACTTGGGAATTTATCTCTAGCGTACTTAAACATGCGATACTGCCAGTCGGTTCTATGGTGGTTGTCGGCATCGCTACCTGGGTATTCAACATGCGTAACGCGATGATCAACGTTCTCGGTGAAGACTACGTCACTATGGCCGAAGCCAAAGGCCTCAGCAGTTTCCGCGTGATGTACCGCTACGCAGGCCGTAACGCGATTCTTCCAGTGGCAACCGCGATTGCGATGGCGATTGGTTTCTCGTTTGCTGGCTCAATCATGACAGAAATCGTGTTTAACTATCAGGGTTTGGGTAACGTGCTACTCAGTGCCATCAACGCCCGTGATTACCCGTTAATTCAAGCGATTCTGCTTATCTTAGTCACCGCCGTACTCACTGCAAACTTCATTGCAGACCTTCTTTACGTATGGCTTGACCCACGTATCTCTCACTAAGGTGCATCATGGACAAATTACTCAATACTCAGCCTGACTCAAGTGAAGTGGTCGTAAAGCAATCTATGTTTAGCAAAAAGAATCTTAAGCAGAAACTGCACACTTTATACAACTTCTTCTACGGTAACCCACCAGCGATTATCGGCACCTTTCTGCTGACTGTCGTTCTGATGGGGGCACTGTTTGCACCGGTTTTAGCCACGCACGATCCTGAGCGTCGCGTCGCCAGACCACACACAGCACCGAGCGCAGAGCACTACTTAGGCTCCACTCGTAACGGCCGCGATGTGTACAGCCAAGTGCTACACGGCGCGCGTAAATCTCTCGCGGTAGCTATTTCAGCAGGCCTTATCGCGATGACGCTAGCCGTTGTGGTGGGCGTGACTGCGGGTTACTTCGGCGGAAAAATCGACGAGCGTTTGAACTTCCTGACCAACGTATTTTTGGTCTTCCCACAGCTCCCCTTGCTAATAGTGCTGGCCGCCTTCTTTGGCCAAGTCGGGTCGGTGGTGATCGCCTTACTGCTCGGGGTCACATCCTGGCCATGGGGCGCGCGAGTGATTCGCTCGCAAACCATGGCGATTCGCAGCAAAGAATTCATTATCTCAGCAGAGGTTATGGGCGAATCAAAAGCGCGCATCATCTTCGTTGAAATTTTACCCAACCTTATTTCTATTGTGTTTGGTGGTTTCCTTGGTGCGGTGATTTACGCCATGGGTGCCGAAGCAGGTCTAGGTTTCCTAGGTTTGAGCGACGCGACCGAAGTTAGCTGGGGCTCTATGCTCTACTGGGCACAGACGTCTGCTTCACTTTACACCGGCGCTTGGTGGGAAATGCTAGTTCCTGCTTGTGCGCTGGCCATTACCGGCGGTGCATTAGCTCTGATCAACATGTCTATCGACCAAGTCAGTAACCCGAAACTGCGTACCGGTCCACACATGAAACTTTGGCGTAAATTGAAAAAAGAAGCAGATAAGCGCAGAGGTCTATAATGAGCAACTTACTAGAAATCAATAACCTGTGCGTCGATTACGTGTCTCCAAACGGCGTAGCACGCGCAGTTAATAACGTAAACTTAACCATCGCACCGGGTGAAACGCTGGGTATTGCTGGCGAGTCTGGCTGTGGTAAGAGTACCCTTGCCTTTGCCATCTCGCGCCTACACAAAGCGCCTGCGCTTATCTCGGAAGGCTCGATCATCTATGACGGCAAAGATGTGTTAAAGATGAACGACAAACAGTTACGCGATTTCCGCTGGAACGATGTGTCAGTGGTTTTCCAAAGCGCGATGAACTCACTCAACCCAGTTATCACCATTGGTGAACAGCTGACTGACGTGATCCTTGCCCATCGCAAAATTCCATATCAACAAGCCCACGAGCGTGCGGTTGAGCTACTGGGTATCGTGGGGATCCATGGCGATCGCATGAAGAGCTTCCCTCACCAATTGAGCGGTGGTATGCGTCAGCGTGTGGTGATTGCCGTTGCCCTCGCCCTTGAACCAAAACTGATCATCATGGATGAGCCAACGACAGCGCTTGATGTGGTGGTTGAGCGCGAAATCCTCAACGAACTGTACGACCTAAAAGAGAAGTTCGGTTTCTCGATTCTGTTTATCAGTCACGACTTGAGCCTGATGGGTGAAATCGCTGATCGCATAGGTGTTATGTACGCCGGCAACTTGATTGAACTTGGTGAAGCAAAGAAAGTGTTTGGTAACCCTGATCACCCTTACACCAAAGGCTTGATCTCTTCGTTCCCAACCATCTTTGGCCCGAAAGAGCGTTTGTATGGCATTCCTGGTAACCCGGTGAACCTGCTTAACATTCCTCAAGGTTGTAACTTCCAAGAGCGATGCACTGAGTGTCACGAGGCGTGCAAACAGCGCGATCCTCAACTTGTTCATACGCTGCCAAATCACCAAGTCGCTTGTCACCTAGTAGAGGGGATGTAAGATGGAAACCATCGCGAAACACGAAACGATTCTATCGGTTAAGAACCTAGTAAAAGACTTCCGCCTCGGGCAGTCGAAAGACATGATGCGCGCAGTCAACGATGTGTCGTTTGAACTGCGCAAAGGTGAAGCGCTGGCCATTGTTGGGGAATCTGGCTCTGGTAAGAGTACCGGTGCTCGTATCCTAACTCGAATTTTCGACAAGACGGATGGCGATATCGAGTTCAAAGGCCAACCTCTGGCCAAGTACATCGAAGAGAACGGTGAGCTTGAGTACGCACGCCAAGTGCAAATGATCTTTCAAGACCCATTTGGCTCGCTCAATCCGGTCCATACCATCTATCACCACATCGCGCGCCCACTGCTGATCCACAATCGTGCAGAAAAACATGTTGTGCCGAAATTGGTGCTAGAGCTACTCGAGTTGGTCGGCTTAACCCCAGCCAAAGAAACCTCGGAAAAATTCCCACACGAGCTCAGTGGTGGTCAACGTCAGCGTGTGGCGATTGCTCGCGCACTGGCGGTATCGCCAGAGGTTATCTTGGCCGACGAGCCAATTTCAATGCTGGATGTTTCAGTGCGCCTTGGGATTTTGAACTTGATGGCGGATCTGAAAGACAAGCACGGCATTTCATTTATGTACATCACTCACGATATCGCCACTGCGCGTTACTTTGCCGAGAAAACGGCGGTGATGTACGTCGGGCATATGGTTGAGTGGGGCGACAGCGACAGCGTGACGCAAAACCCACACCACCCATACTCACAATTGCTGTTGTCTGCGGTGCCAGAGCCGGGCCAAGCAGGTCGCCGCGAACTGTCGGCGAAAAAGGGTGAGATTCCATTGTGGAAGCCAAGCAGTGTCGGTTGTCCGTTCGCCAGCCGCTGCCTACGCGCCACCGAGACGTGTACTCAGTCGATCCCGGACGCGACTCAAGTGGGAGAAAACCACTACGTACGCTGTCACCACCTATAATTAACTCAATTTATTCGGTTCCTACCCTGCCAAGTCGATGCAGAGAAATAACTTGGCACGGGCAACTGCTGCCAAAATAACAGCTTAGGGGCCACATAAGGACGACCAACCATGAACCTTGACTATTTATCTGAGCTTGCTGTCACTGGACAATTTGTCGACTTGAACGGCGAACGTTTTTACAAGATTGCCAATGTAGACCAAATGGCACCCTTTTTTATCAGCGTGGTATCGGCTAGCGACCACTGGCTGTTTATCTCCTCGACGGGCAGCCTATCAGCAGGTCGAATTCGCCCAGAGAACGCGCTATTTCCATATCGCTCAGTCGATCATATTCATGAAAACGCCGAGAACACTGGCTCAAAAACCATTGTCAAAGTGCAATCTGAGCGCGGCGTGACATTATGGGAACCGTTCAACCGCTTCCATGATGGCCTGTATCATACAGAACGTAACCTTTACAAAAACACCATTGGCGACAAAATCGTATTTGAAGAGATCAACCACACGTTAAAACTCAAGTTCAGCTATAGCTGGAGCTCGAGCGAACGCTTTGGTTTTGTCCGCCACAGCCAGTTTACTGATCTGTCGGGTCAAGCTCGTCAGCTTGAAGTGATCGACGGTGTGCAAAACTTATTGCCATCGGGCGCTCCGCTCGCTGCCCTGCAAACTCGCAGCGCGTTAGTCGATGCCTACAAATGGAACGAGCAAGTTGCCGACTCATCACTGGCGCTATACACCATGTACGCGAAATTGAGCGACCGCGCTGAGCCTGCGGAATCTCTTCTGGCAACGGCGGTATTCTCCCTTGACCAAGGGGAAAGTCAACTGCTGCTGAGTAGCGAGCAGCTCGGTGCCTTCCGCCGTGGGTTAGCGATTGAGCCGGAAGCTTTAACCAAAGGCGTGCGTGGCAGCTACCTATTGCACAAACCGCTCACCATTGCCGCCAATGGCGTTCAGGAGTGGAGCATTGTCGCCGACATCGATAAGGGTCATAAAGAGATTGGCGAACTGACTGACCAACTTGCCAATCCAAACCAGCTGCGCTTAGACGTTGAGCAAAGCATTGCCGATAACCAGCGTGATCTGGTCACACTCATGTCAGGCGCCGATGCTTGGCAGCTCACCGCCGATGAGAACACCAGCGTTCACCACTATGCCAACGTGTTGTTCAATAACATGCGCGGCGGTGTGATTGAGCACAATTACCAACTGGATAAGGCCGACGTGGTTAAAACCATTGGCAAGGCCAATAAAACCGTTGTCGACAAACACGCGGCGTTCTTTGCCGATCTGCCAGAGAGCTTTACTCACGCTGAATTGATTCGCCTCGCGAAGAACACCAGCGATTCTCAGTTAATTCGTCTCAGCTATGAATACCTGCCGCTAACCTTCGGTCGCCGCCATGGTGATCCAAGCCGTCCGTGGAACCACTATGAAATCAAGCTGAAAGATGAAAATGGTGAGCGCTTACTCTCTTATCAAGGTAACTGGCGAGATATCTTCCAGAACTGGGAAGCGATTGCTCTAAGCTACCCTGGCTTTATCCAGTCTTTTATCGCCAAGTTTGTTAACGCCTCAACCATTGACGGCTACAACCCATACCGTATTACCAAAGACGGCATTGACTGGGAACTGCTTGAGCCAGACGATCCATGGAGCAACATCGGCTACTGGGGCGATCACCAAATCATTTATTTGCTCAAGTTCCTTGAGTTGGCCGACAAGTATCAAAGCGACGATCTCAATGAGATGCTCACTAGCGACATCTACAGCTACGCCAACGTGCCGTACAAGTTGTGCGATGTCGAGCAGCTGTTCGCCAATCCAAAAGATACGGTGTCGTTTGATCAAGAGTTGCAACACGAAATTGAACAGCGTGTTGATGAACTCGGCAGCGATGGCCGTTTGTTAGTTGAACGTAATAACCAAGTCTACACAGTCAACCTGACAGAGAAGATCTTAGTGCCGTTGCTGTCTAAGCTAAGTAACTTAGTCATTGATGGCGGGATCTGGCTCAATACCCAACGCCCAGAGTGGAACGACGCCAACAACGCCATTGTCGGCAACGGTCTGTCGATGGTCACTCTTTACTACATGCGCCGCTACGTTGCGTTCATGCAGAAGCTACTCAACAATGCACCAAACTCAATCTCGATCTCGAAAGAGGTGTTTGAGTGGATGCTGGCGATTCATAAAGTACTCAAAGAGGCCAACAAAGAGATCAAGCAGGAAACGGTCACCCGTCAAACCCGCAAGGCGATTTTGACTCAGTTGGAAAAAGCGTTTGAGCTATACCGTAGCCGCGTTTACCGCATGAAAGGTTTCTCGGGTAAAACCAACGCCGAAGTCTCTGCTGTGCTAGATATGCTAGAAACCAGCCTAAACGTTCTGGATTCGAGCATCGCGAATAACTTACGTGAAGATGGTCTGTACAATGCCTACAACATCGTCAGCTACTCAGGTGAAAGCCTCGATATCGATGAGCTATACCCAATGCTGGAAGGCCAAGTGGCGGTGCTCAGCTCAGGTGTGCTAACGCCTAAGCAAGCGGTTAACCTGCTCGACAACCTGTTCGCAAGCGACATGTACCGCGCCGACCAAAATAGCTTTATGCTCTACCCAGATCGCGATCTACAGCGCTTTGTACAGAAAAACCACCTACCAGAGCAGGACGTTGCCAACAGTAAACTGCTGTCTGCGATGGTAGAAGCGGGCGATCAGCGCATCATCAATAAAGATTCGCAAGGTCAGTTCCACTTCCACCCAAGCTTTGAAAACGCGGATTACTTGAGCCGCGCACTTAAGCAGGCGAAGAGCGACTACCCAAGCGCGGATGAGGAAAGCATCGAAGCAGTGCAAGCCCTGTACGAGCAGGTGTTCAATCACAAAGCCTTTACCGGTCGCTCAGGCACTATGTTTGGCTACGAAGGACTTGGCTGTATCTACTGGCATATGGTGTCTAAGTTGCTCCTGGCCGTGCAAGAGAACTACTTGGCCGCGCGTGAGCTTGATGCTGATAGCCAAGAGACCGCTCAGTTGGCCGAGTACTACTACAAAGTACGTGCCGGTATCGGGTTCAACAAGACACCAGATAACTACGGTGCCTTCCCAACCGATCCCTACTCGCACACACCAAAACAAGCGGGTGCTCAGCAACCGGGTATGACTGGCCAAGTGAAAGAAGAAGTGATTACTCGCTTTGTTGAACTCGGTCTTGAAGTCTCTCAAGGCGCGATTGCGATTAACCCAACGCTACTAAACCGCAGTGAGTTCCTCAGTCACTCTGCGCAGTTTGATTGCTTAAACGTCAATGGCGAACACTGCAGCTACAGCATAGATGCAGGTCAGTTAGCCTTCACTTACTGTCAAGTGCCGTTCATTTATCAGAAAGGTGACAGCGCCAGCGTGACTTGTGAAATGAGCGATGGCTCGAGTGAGACCTTTACAGCACTAGCGTTACCAAAAGCCGTGAGTGAGCACATCTTCGCTCGTGATCATCAGATCAAGAAAGTGACAGTGACCATTCCAACCACATTGTTGCGATAGTCCTTAACCGTTATTGGTTACGCGGGCAACCAAGTAAAGATTTCGGGGGAGATCTTGGTTGCTCGCTTTTTTGTCCGCTACATATCCGGTATGGCGATAATCTCGTCCTTAAACACTTTCATTGCTGAGTTAAGTGGTTTATCGGTTGGCCAGAGCAGCTCGGTATGCCATTTCAAGTTGGCCTCATCTTCGCAATAAAACTCTTGGACCTCCCCTCTTTCAAGCGCATCCCGACAAGAAAATCTAGGTAAAATCGCCCATCCCATGCCCGCAGCGACCATCTTTACCACCCCACCAACACTATTGGCATAGATAACGTGGTTACTTTGGCTATGCAACTGACCAATTTTTTCATCACGGACATAACTGAGCGCAATTTGACGCATCTGACGTAACTGCAACTGACTAATTGCCCCATCCGCCATTTTTTGCCTCCCATTCGTGACTCGCACCCCTTCAAAACTAAAGGCGTCATCCATCGATAATCCATGAGCCAAGCTCGCCGCCGATAAACGCAGCCCGATATCGGCACGATTGGCCAGCAACCAAGCGACCACCTGATTCGGGTCACCATACATAATGTTAAGGCTGATCTGTGGTTGATGATTGAGCACCTCAGCACAAGCTTGAACCACCTCAGGAATACACAAGGCTTCATCGATAGCGATGGTCAACTTTTGTGGTTCGCCGCGCAGCAAGCTGTCCGCTTTCGCCTCAAGGTGGTCACGTTCGGCCAAGACCATCTTGGCGTATTGATACAAGTCTTGGCCTTGAGAGGTGATCTGCAATGACTTGGCGGTGCGGTTGAAAAGGTCGACACCTAAATCGATTTCTAAATTAGCCACCGCTACGCTAATAGTTGAGGCATGCTTGCCCAAGCTGGCGGCGGCCGCGCGAAAGCTGCCCTTGTCGGCGGTGGCGACAAAAGATTCTAGTTGCTCTATTGATACTGGCATATTGGCTCCCAATAGGTCGTCATTGACTAAAGCGACCTTTGCGTCGTTAACGGTTGCGCGTCACTCTCCTGCAAGTGCAGTGTAAAAACAGTTTTTACCCGCACTCTTGGCTTGATACAAGGCTTCATCTGCACGGCGAAAAGTCATGATCATCGCTTCGGCGTCATGTTTGGCAATGCCGGTACTGATAGTGACAGGTCTGCCTGTGCCAAAATCATAATGGGAGATAGCGACTTGGATATCTTTGACACGGCGCTCAATCTCGGCATAATCGCTCGCTTCAAAAGCGATCAAAAACTCTTCACCACCCCAACGACCAACTTGTGCATGCCCCTCCAACTGCTCTCGTAGTATCCGCGCCGTTTGCAGCAACACTCTATCACCGACATCGTGGCCGAACTCATCATTGATCGCTTTAAAATTATCCACATCCACCAAGGCAATCCACTGAATTCTCTCTTGCTCAAGCAATAGCGTCTCGATATAGCGACGATTGAACAGTTGGGTAAGCGTATCGGTATGAGACAAGATTTTCAGTTGTCGATTCGACTCGTTCAATTGAGCCATGGTTCGACGTCGTCCGGATTCATAGAAATAGGCGGTAAGAAACAGGAAAAGATAAACAATCGACAGGTGAGCTAAGCTCATTCCATCAAAAGGTATAGGCGGCCAGTTTGCCATATCAATCAAGCAGACATAGAACACCACGGCAAAGTTGATAAGGCTGATTAACGAGCCAAGCTTGTGGCCCAACACGAACACGGCCACGACCGGGGTTAGAAAGGCGAAGGCCAACGCGAACTCACTGTGCCCAGAGCCGACAATAAACAGCAGACTGACCACACACATCACCAGCACCAGAATCAGGGCCGCGACACTGACATTGCGCTTACGCCACACAAAGAAATGACCGAGCAGACAAAAGACCAATCCACCCGCTTCAATCGACGCCAGAAGATAACTGGGTATCACCAGAGTATTGTAGTAAGTCAGCAAGGCGAGAAGTGCGGACAATAAACTCAGAGACGTGAAAACAAACCAACTTTCTCTATAGTCTTCATGGTCGCGACTCACCCCTAACCACTTTTCTAATCCGTTCACTATACTTCCGCTGTCAATTACTTGTGATTGTCATGGCGCCAATATACCGGAAGGGAAAAGTATCGTCATCCGTACGACAAAAGTTTAGGGCACACAATGTGTGCCCTAGGTCCTGTTGTTCTCACTATAAGTTAATTTTTTTCACCATGCCCGCTTCAGCGTGACCGGGAATATTACAAGCAAACTCGACTTGATTGTTGCCGTGGAAGTGCCACATCAGCTGCTTAGCTTTGCCCGGTTTGACTGTTACCGCATTGCCTGAGTCGTGGTTATGGTGGGCCATGGTTTTCATCATCTGACGATGCTTTAGCTGCTCGCTTTCAGAGCCAATGGTAAACTCATGATCGATTTTACCCACATTCATGACCACGAACTGGACCACATCATTAGGCTGAATGTCGACTTGTTTCTTAAACTTGATGCTCATGTCATCGTCAAGAATAACATGGACCACTTTATCCGGTTTAGCCCCATGAGCAGGCATACCCACATCCGACATTCCCTCCATATTCATCATCGAATGGTCCATCTTGCCATTGTCCATGTTGCCATGATCCATCTTGCTGTGGTCCATGTGGTCGCTGCTTGCCAAAGCAAAGGTTGAAGCTAGGGTCAAAGAGAGCGCAATCAGTGTTTTTTTCATCGTATTTCCTTACCTTTCGGTATTAAAGCCAAGCCATAAACTTGGCCTTGTTCAGTTCGTTTAGTGTTGTTGGGTTGAAAACTATTTAACTTCGCGGAGTTTCCACAATTTGAAAATGGCCGGAAGCACCAGCAGCGTCAGCATCAGCGCCGAAGCCATGCCGCCAATCATTGGCGCAGCAATACGTTGCATCACTTCAGAACCGGTGCCGTCGCCATACATAATCGGAATGAGGCCGATGATCACCGTGAGTACTGTCATCATGACTGGGCGCACACGCAGGCCCGCCCCTTCTTCAATGGAATGATTGAGGTCATCCAGCGCTAGCGGCTTACTTTGCTGCTGACGGCTCAATTTGGTGTAGTGCCATGCTTGGTTGAGATAAACCAACATGATCACCCCTATCTCGACCGCCACACCAGCCAGCGCGATAAACCCAACGCCAACCGCGATGGAGAAATTGAAGTTGAGGCTATACATCAACCACAAGCCACCGACCATGGCTAAGGGTAGCGTGAGCAAGATGATCATCACCTCGCCTACGCGACGGAAGCTCAAATAGAGCAGCAGCATAATGATGGCAATGGTGATGGGTACCACGACACCCAAGCGCTGTTTGGCTCGCTCCATGTACTCATATTGACCTGACCACGCCAGTGAATAGCCAGCGGGCAAGTTCAACTGTTCGCTCACCAAGCGTTTTGCCTCTTCGACGTAAGAACCGAGATCTCGACCTTCAATATCGACATATACCCAACCATTTGGACGCGCATTCTCGGTCTTGATCATCGGTGGGCCATCTTCGTAGCGAATGTCCGCCACATCAGCTAGCGCAATCCGTGCTCCATTGGGCGTAACCAAAGGTAGGTTTTGCAGTTTCACGACCGAATCACGATAGCTTTGTGGATAACGGACATTAATGGGGTAGCGTTCCAGCCCTTCAATCGTCTCACCCACGTTCATCCCACCCACAGCAGTGGAGACCACTTGCTGCACCTCTTTGATGCTCAGTCCATAACGAGCGGCAGAGCGGCGATTGATGTCAATCGTGACATAACGACCTCCAGCCACGCGCTCGGCGTACACCGAAGCAGTGCCCTCTATTTGGTTGAGAATCGGCTCTAGGTCCGCGCCTACCTGCTCGATGACCTTAAGGTCTGGCCCTGCGATCTTGATGCCTATTGGCGTCTTAATACCGGTCGCCAACATATCAATCCGAGTTTTAATCGGCATCACCCAAGCGTTAGTGAGACCAGGGAAGTTCACCAAGTCATCAAACTCTTTGCGCAGAGATTCGGAGGTCACGCCTTCTCGCCACTCATCACGCGGTTTCAGTTGAATCACGGTTTCAATCATGGTTAATGGCGCAGGGTCAGTGGCGGTTTCAGCGCGGCCAACTTTACCCCAGGCCGTCTCCACTTCCGGCACCGTCATGATCAGCTTGTTGGTCTGTTGTAAGATTTCGCGCGCCTTACCGATAGAGATCCCAGGATACGTAGTCGGCATGTACATGAGATCCCCTTCATCCAGAGGAGGAATGAACTCACTACCGAGCTTGCTGGCGGGATAGTACGCCGACAGCATCAAGCCAAGAGCGAGTACTAGCATACTTTTTGGGTAACGCAGGCTAAGACTCAAGAGCGGTTTGTACAGAGCCACCAACCCTTTATTAATCGGGTTCTTATTCTCGGGCAGCACCTTGCCACGGATAAAGTACCCCATCAGTACTGGCACTAAGGTAATCGCCAACCCGGCCGCCGCCGCCATCGCGTAGGTTTTGGTAAATGCCAAGGGCGAGAACATTTTGCCCTCTTGACCTTGCAAGGCGAACACAGGCACAAAGCTTAAGGTAATGATAAGCAGTGAGAAGAACAGCGGCGCCCCCACCTCTTGCGCAGCATCACCGATCACCTGCCAACGGTTCTTATCGTTCAGCGGAGTGCGCTCAATATGTTTGTGCACATTCTCTATCATCACGATCGCACCATCGACCATGGCTCCAATCGCTATCGCAATCCCGCCCAACGACATGATATTGGCGTTGATGCCTTGCCAGTACATGACGATAAAAGCGGCGAGAATCCCAACCGGTAAGCTCAGGGCAATCACCAGCGACGAACGGATATGGAACAGGAATAGCGCACAGACGATCGCCACCACGATGAACTCTTCTGCCAGCTTCTTCCATAAGTTTTCAACAGCCGCGTCAATCAGAGTCGAGCGGTCATAAGTGGTCACAATTTCGACGCCATCCGGCAGGCTTTGCTGCAGCTGCTCTAACTTGAGCTTGACCCTACTGATCACTTCACTGGCGTTTTCACCAAAGCGCATCACGATCACGCCGCCCACCGCTTCACCTTCACCGTTGAGCTCAGAGATGCCACGGCGCATTTGTGGCCCGAGGTTAATCTCGGCCACATCGCCAAGCAGCAGCGGGGTTCCTTTTGCGGTGACTTTGAGTGGCAACGCAGCAATGTCTTCAATCCCACTGAGATACCCAGTGGTTCGGACCATGTGCTCAGCCTCAGCTACCTCGACAACCGAAGCGCCGCTCTCTTGGTTACCATTTTGAATCGCTTGATTGACTTGTTGTAACGTTAAGTCGTAGGCACGCAGCTTAGCCGGATCAATCTGGATCTGATACTGCTTGACCATGCCGCCAACCGTGGCCACTTCCGAGACGCCATCGACCGTTTGCAGTTCATATTTCAAGAACCAATCTTGCAAGCTACGCAGTTGAGCCAAGTCATGTTGGCCCGTTTTATCTTGCAGTACATAGTTATACACCCAACCCACACCCGTGGCGTCTGGCCCTAGTGTCGGTTTTGCGCTAGGTGGCAGATTGGGGGCGACTTGACTCAGGTACTCCAGCACCCGTGAACGTGCCCAATACATGTCGGTATCATCATTAAAGATGATGTACACATACGAATCGCCAAAGAAGGAGAAACCGCGCACCGTTTCTGCACCGGGCACCGCGAGCATTGCCGTGGTCAATGGGTAGGTGACTTGGTCTTCCACCACTTGAGGCGCCTGACCTGGGTAACTGGTTTTAATGATCACCTGCACATCAGAAAGGTCAGGAATCGCATCGACCGGGGTATTTTTCACGCTGTATAGGCCACCAAACACCAAACCAATCGTGGCTACTAAAACAAGAAAACGGTTGGTAATCGACCAACGAATGATGGCACTGATCATGCTTTGTCCTCACTCGTTGTCAGTTGTTTGAGTTGGTATTCAGACCCTAGTTTTTCGACTAGAAATCGAACCGTTTGTCCTTCCTGAAAGCCCGACAAATCAACCTCATCACGTACCGAGAAGTTCATCTCTCCGGCTTGCCAGCCCCACTCTGCAACAGGCTGATGCTTAAGCGTCACCATGCCAAAGTCGGCCATCAACATGGTAATATCGCCTTGGATCCAAACCTGTGCCGCGATCACCGTGTCATCAGCGCGATAATCGACAATATGATATTGACCCGACTCGGTTTTCTGCATGGCAAACTCAATCGCCTGACCGGATTGCAACTGCTCCATATCGACCCCTTCTGCCAAAGTGAAGTTCATGGTCATCCCCGGCCAATCCCATTCTGGCACTGGCTGATGGTTAATGGTGAGCATCCGATGGTCTGCCATCACGTCGGTGATTTCGCCTTTGGCCCACACGCTTTCCAGCTCTGGTTCAGAGCCATTGATTCGGGCTAAGTCGGCGCTCTGACTCGACTCAGAATCGAGCATAAAGTGCGCCGACGTCATGATGCGCTCACCAAGCTCAAGCCCTTTAATCACTTCAATCTTATCGCCTGCTTCACGCCCAACCTCGATACGTGCCGAGCGGTATTTGCCCTCTCCCTCGGCTAACACCACACGGGTCATGCCACCGGAGCGGATGACAGCGGAACGCGGAATCGTCAGCACGTCATCGCTGCTGACAGGGTGTAGAGCGATATTGGCGAACATATTGGGCTTGAGTTCGCCATCGGGGTTAGGAAATTTCAGCCTCACCCGTAAGGTGCGCGTGTTAGGGTCTAAGATCGGATAAACGTAGTCCACCTCGCCTTGCCAACTGCCAGCGGGTAGAGCATCCAAAGTCATCGATGCCTGACTGCCTTGCTTAATCCAGTGCGATTGACGTTCGAACACTTCGGCATCGACCCATACTTCGTCTAGCGGTCCAGCGCTGATGACCGCTTGCGCTGGAGAGAGGTAGCCGCCTTCACGAATATTGAGGCTGGCGATGATGCCGTCAGACGGGGCTTTGATCTCAATGGTTTGAGTCGCTTTGCCTCGGCGTTCTATTTCGGCGATTTGCGCCTTATCGACACCCAATGTCGCGAGTCGATCTCTCGCTCCTTTAATCATGCCGCTACGCTGAGTTTTGTAGGCACTCAGCAGCTCTTCTTGTGCTTTGACCAACTCTGGCGAATAGAGAGTGAACAGCACTTCACCACTCTGCACTTTTTCGCCGACTGCGTTGATGTATAACTTCTCAACCCAACCAGACACACGGACGTTGGTCTGCCAAAGCTTGCTTTCGTCAAACGCAACATAACCGACGGTTTCAATGCGTGGTGACAAAGGTTCAAGCACCACTTTATCTGTTGTTACACCCAGGTTATTTTCTACCCTAGGATCAATTGTCACTGTGCCCGGTTTCGAGCTTGCGCCGCTTAAATCTTCGGCATAGACGGGGATAAGATCCATGCCCATTGGCGATTTGCCCGGCTTATCACGCTGGTAGTTTGGGTTCATCGGTGCCACCCAATACAATGGCTCATCACTCGCAGTGCCAGCTTGCTCGGCAACGGCCGTCATATCGTGGTCCATGGTCGGTAAAAAGCGACTCGCACCTATGCCAATAACACCACCCACCAATAGTGCAACCGTGGCGACTTTAAACGTACTCATACTGTTTCCTTCTTATTGATTGTGCGCAGCGTTAGCAGCATTGGATTGAGAGGATGGGTATTGGTCACCGCCAACTAGCGCGGCTAATTTGCTATTGGTGATATTAAGATCGGTCACCAAGCGCGCATGTTCAGTCTGAAGCGCAATCGCATCAGTGGTGGCAGAAATCATATCGCCAAACTGAGCGGTATTGTTTTGATAGCCACGCTCCACCGCTTCGATACGTGCATTGGCATGCGGCAGCAGACGCTGCTCATAACGCTCTATGCGCTGAGTCAGGTTGATGCGGTCTTTGCTTAACGCATTAACCTCGGCATTCATCTGCGCCAGCAACGCGTCTTTTTGGTACTGGGAGGCGCCAACTTTGTATTGCGCCGCCGACAAAGCTTTGTCTTGTCGGTTACCGGTAAACAGCGGAATATCCATGGTGACATAGCCGCTAAGCAAATCAGACGCAGGCTCGCCGCGCATATTGTTTGATTGTCGGTAGGCGTACATCACCTCGACACCAAACTGCGGGGTATACGATTGCTCTGCCAACTCGACGTCGGTTTGTGTGGTCGCAATATTGATGTCGGCAATTTTGGCCAAAGGGTGTTGATTGAGCAGCGGATAGTACTCACCACTCTGCTGATAGCGCTCTAAACGCTGATCAAGACCAGTCCAATCCAACTGATTGGACGCTGCAAACAGCTTGGCTTCGTTTTGGTTATGCGCAAGCCACTCCATACCGAGCCACTCTGAAAGCTGAGCCACCACACGCTGCTGCTGCTTGACGTTGGCCGCCAACTTATCTTCAAGTTTGCTCACTTGAAGCTGCGCATTGAGCAAGTCTTGTGCTTCGCTTTTCCCTATCGAGTAGTTGGTTTGAACAAATTGTTCCATCTCAGCCATGAGGCGAAGGTTTTGCGCCATCAGCTCATGAGCACGTTGCAGATAACCGATCTCTAACCATAGTTGGGTCATTTGCCGAGTAATGTCTCGCTCTCGCACTTGCGTTTGCAGTGACACCCCGTCCGCTTGCTGATTGGCCTTACGTCGATTCAGCTCTAACGTTGAGCCCCGCTCAAACTGCTGCATCACGCCAACAGACAGGTTGGTCATTGGGTCTTGATCAAACTTAAGTGAATCCACGGGTAAACCCCCAAAGCCGACTTTGAGTTTGGGATCCATTAAGGTTGAGCTGGCAATCCCACTCTCTCGTATCGCTTGTGATTGCGAGGTGATTTGTGAGCGCGTGCTATCTTGATTGATCGCCACATCAATCCATTGATTGAGCGAGCGAGTGGCGCTTTGTATCTCGAGCGAGTTTTCTCTAACTTGCGCCAAAGAGAGTGTGGGTAGGGTGAATGCAGCAAAGGCAATACACACCGCTAGTGCTTTTGGCTTGGCAAAAGCATCAAATTCAATATTCACAATTGTCATCCATTTTGGATACCAATCAGCATAAATGCTTGATCATCTATTTGTGCCGATTGGTATGACGTAGAAACGTGATAGATCGATCCCTAGCAAATACAGGCATTTAGAGCTGCACTAGGGGAGAAATGTGAGTGTTGAATTAAGCGGAAGGTGGACGAAGTATGCCCTGTTGGCGCGACATTTTCTTACCAATATCGAAACCGTGAAACGGCGCGAGCTGACTAGAACCATCGCGTTGAAAAGTCACATCTGTGAGAGGGAAAGAAGAGTTGGAGCAGACAGAGCCGCAGCAAGAGTGATGCTCTTCACCTGGATTGCTGCATGGCTGAGCCGGTGACATATCAGCGTTACTGTGCTGATTGACCACAGACGACGGCAAGCAATCGCTGGCCTGGGTCGCCACAGCATGGTTTTCGTGGGTACTGTGCTCAGTCATAACTTGAGGAGTGATTACCGCATTCACTGCCATCGCTGGCGCACTCGAGACATAGTTCGACATCAACATCGCAGCGATGCCGATCATCAAAATCCATGTGGTGCGAATTGAATGGGTCATAACGTTCCTCAACTAAGAGACTCCGACCTTAAACCTTAACCCTAGGTAAAGGTCAAGCCTGTCGATGCACAATAATAGTAGGTGGCTAACTTGGCAAACGTAAGGAGCTGTCCTCAGTTGACATAAATCACTTGAACATAAACCCAAGTAATGTAAATTCTCGCCTCTGACCTTTATTCTCTATGCGTAACTCTCGATTCACTATGCCTAACCAAGATATTAAGTTCATCGCTGTCGATATGGATGGCACCCTACTCGATCATAACGGCCAGCTCCCACAAAACTTTTACACGATTTATCAGCAACTAGAGCAGCGCAATATCATTTTCGCTGCGGCATCGGGCCGACAGTACTTCAGCCTAATGGAGACGTTTGCGCCGATTCGCGAGCGGATGATGTTTATTGCTGAAAACGGCACCATGGTGATGCACCAAGGCAAAGAGTTGTATCGCTGTGAAATAGACAAGGCATCAATTGCGGCGATCATTCAACAGGCGCGTGCCATCGAGGGCGCACATATTGTGTTGTGCGGCACGCAATCGGCCTACATTGAGACTCAAGACCCACAAGCTCTAAGAGAGATCTCTAAGTATTACCATCGCTGCCAATATGTGACGGATCTGCTCAATGTCGAAGACGATTTTATTAAAGTCGCCATTTGTCACTTCGATGGTGCAGAACAACAGATGTATCCAAGCTTTGAGCGCCAGTTTGGTGACACCCATCAAGTCGTGGTGAGTGCCAAGATATGGCTGGATGTGATGAACGCCAGCGCCTCAAAAGGTGCCGCTATCGAACATCTACAAAAAACGCTCGGCTTTAGCGACCAGCAAACCATGAGTTTTGGTGACTACCTCAATGATTTAGAGATGCTTAAGGTCAGCTATCACTCCTATGCGATGGACAATGCGCATCCTAAGGTTAAACAGACTGCCCGCTTCACCGCGCCAAGTCACCGCGACTCAGGAGTGATAACGGTAATCAAGCGTGAAGTGCTGGGTCACGCTTGATAGAGTTCAAGCGGTAAGCCGTCAGGGTCTTGAAAAAAGGTAAACGGCTTACCGGTATACTCATCGATGCGAATCGGCTCAACCTCGACACCTTGGCTGAGTAAGTAATCCTTATAACTCGCGACACAGTCAACAGCAAAAGCGAGATGGCGCAAGCCTTGGGCTTCTGGCCTTGACGGCCTTGCTGGCGGATTGGGAAACGAGAACAGCTCAATTTGCCCGCCATCAGGCAGCGCCAAATCTAATTTGTAAGAATCCCGCTCCGAACGGTAGTTTTCCGCAACTATCTCAAGCTGCAATATTTGGCTGTAAAAGTGCTTCGAACGTGCATAGTCTGAGCAAATCACCGCTACGTGGTGAATGCGCTTTAGCTGCATGTTTCACTCCTTATTTTTGCTTTTAGGATCAACGTCACTTTGGAGAGAGTCGAGTTGATCGGCGAGTTGCTGTTGATGAGCAGAAACGGCTTGCAGCGCTTGAGCGGTCGTTTTAATAGCGCTCGCCATTGAGGCGAGGTTAGCGGTTGCTGTCGATAGTGTTTGCTGCATCGGACGTAAAATAAACCAAGCAATCGCAGCAATAATCGCGACAATAATAAAACCAATCAAGCTCAGCGTCAGAATCACCTGCTGACGAACATCGGCGAGAAAGCGCTCACTGCTGGTCGCCAACACCTGCTTGGTTTCGTCAAAAGCTTGTGGCAACCCTTGCAGTGATTGTTTTGACAGTATCACCAGTTGATTGATGTTCTCGGTGGTATCGTCCATCAAGGCTTGCTGGTCCGGCGTCAGTTCTTCACTATCGGCAATTTCTTCCAGCGCCAAGGCAATGTTATCCAGCGAGACGCGAGTATCATCCATCGCTCGCTCAATACCGTCGAGTTCTAATGTCATCTCGACGTTTAAAAAAGGCGCAGAGCGAGGGAGCGGTTCCTCGTTGCTCGCATAACTGACCAAAGTCACTAAGCACAGTAGCCCAGCAATCATCCATTTCATCGTTTTTCCTTACCAATCATTGTCGTTGTGAATCATAGAATGAACAGGGCCATTTTGGCTATCGTCACAGAGCGGGAAACAAGAAAAAGGCGCGGCTTATCACTTTAAGCAACTCAGATCATAGTCCGTTGTCCACAGAACAAAAAAAAGCCACAGTCGAAACTGTGGCTTTGCCTGGACTACCTAACGAACTAGGTATTACTTACCGTGTTTGTACTCGACTGGGTCTGAACACTCAGTCCACTGCGGAGTACGGAAGTTTGGTGATTGCTCAACCATGTCGGCACACATCGCGGTCGTAAACTCGCTGGTGTCATCAAAGTTGAACGACATCTGGTAACCATACTTATGCATATCCACCAAAATCTCTTTGCTGTCTAGGTTGGTAGTGAACTGCACCCAAGTACCGTAACGGCTCTCTTGACCTAGTGGCGTATCTTCATCTGGTGCATCCATCGCATTCACCGCTGCCATTGTGAAGGCGTTGCGCGCTTTACCCATTGACTCGTTGTAGTTCAAGTTGTCAAAGTTAGTGACTTCTGCCAACCACTGTGAGCGAACAAAACGGCCAATCGGTGATGGCGAGGCTGGAAGCCCTTTGGCAATCTTAGGATTGTTTAGGTCACCGTACGTTTCCAAGATGCGGCGTGCTTCATCCACCAACGGATCGTTGCCGTGAACGCGCAGCAGTTTGCCCTCTTCTGTTTTGATGTTGCCGAACCAAGCCTTCGCCGTACCGTCTTTCAGTAGCTCAAGTTGGAACACATCGCCACTTGGGTCGCTGACCGAAACGTGGAATGGGTGTTTGTGACCATTAGTTAACTGGTTCCAGCCCACTTGCCACTCGCCATTTTGGTATGCGTCATACACTTCTTTGGCGTTTTTGTAGTTCTCAAGTAGGTAGCTTGGAGAATCTGCAATGTGAACCGCTGGTACGCCATTGTCTTGGTGTAGCTCTAGCGCATCTTCAGACCAGCCTTGGTAAAGCAAGTCAGCTGACATGCCATGTTCGTTGATACCGTGGCCGGTCGCACCTGCTAGCATGATAGTTTCAACAAATGAGATTGAGCGGTATTTCGCTTCCCACTGCAACACATTTTTGTAGTTGTCGAGTGGCTTAGACGCATTTTTAAATCCGACCGGACGGAAGTTCGCAACATTATCTAGCTCGGTAGACCAGTCAAACGAGCGAGTGTTGACGATACCGTGGTTGGTATCAAATAGGATACGAGTACACGCATTTGCAGTAGACACGATACCAGCAGTAGCGACAGCGGCGATAGCTAGGTTAACGAGAGACTTTTTCATAATTTTGACCTCAATAGTTCGTTACTAATCCATTTGGATTGTTGTCCTGACAGTCGCAGCTAACTCTGATTGGGTTATCGTTAGTGCGTCTTGATGGGTCTATAATAACCGAACCTAGCCATTCTCAAACTTGCTTAGAATGGAATACGACCATGCTAGGATAAATCCGATATCATTCCCTACAAGCGTCCACCTTAAGCGCCCACCTTAAGCGCTTGCGCGCACGATAACTGGTAGCTCGCATTAACCCCACTTTGCTCAGCAAAATCACTGTCGTGACTAACCATAATCACCGCGCCTGGATAGCTGGCCAAGGTGTGGGCTTCGCTACTAGGGATCGTCGTACCGCACTGGTGAAACGCCTCCAACATGACTCCACAGAACAAAAAAAAAGCCACAGTCGAAACTGTGGCTTTGCCAGGACTACCTAACGAACTAGGTATTACTTACCGTGTTTGTACTCGACTGGGTCTGAACACTCAGTCCACTGCGGAGTACGGAAGTTTGGTGATTGCTCAACCATGTCGGCACACATCGCGGTCGTAAACTCGCTGGTGTCATCAAAGTTGAACGACATCTGGTAACCATACTTATGCATATCCACCAAAATCTCTTTGCTGTCTAGGTTGGTAGTGAACTGCACCCAAGTACCGTAACGGCTCTCTTGACCTAGTGGCGTATCTTCATCTGGTGCATCCATCGCATTCACCGCTGCCATTGTGAAGGCGTTGCGCGCTTTACCCATTGACTCGTTGTAGTTCAAGTTGTCAAAGTTAGTGACTTCTGCCAACCACTGTGAGCGAACAAAACGGCCAATCGGTGATGGCGAGGCTGGAAGCCCTTTGGCAATCTTAGGATTGTTTAGGTCACCGTACGTTTCCAAGATGCGGCGTGCTTCATCCACCAACGGATCGTTGCCGTGAACGCGCAGCAGTTTGCCCTCTTCTGTTTTGATGTTGCCGAACCAAGCCTTCGCCGTACCGTCTTTCAGTAGCTCAAGTTGGAACACATCGCCACTTGGGTCGCTGACCGAAACGTGGAATGGGTGTTTGTGACCATTAGTTAACTGGTTCCAGCCCACTTGCCACTCGCCATTTTGGTATGCGTCATACACTTCTTTGGCGTTTTTGTAGTTCTCAAGTAGGTAGCTTGGAGAATCTGCAATGTGAACCGCTGGTACGCCATTGTCTTGGTGTAGCTCTAGCGCATCTTCAGACCAGCCTTGGTAAAGCAAGTCAGCTGACATGCCATGTTCGTTGATACCGTGGCCGGTCGCACCTGCTAGCATGATAGTTTCAACAAATGAGATTGAGCGGTATTTCGCTTCCCACTGCAACACATTTTTGTAGTTGTCGAGTGGCTTAGACGCATTTTTAAATCCGACCGGACGGAAGTTCGCAACATTATCTAGCTCGGTAGACCAGTCAAACGAGCGAGTGTTGACGATACCGTGGTTGGTATCAAATAGGATACGAGTACACGCATTTGCAGTAGACACGATACCAGCAGTAGCGACAGCGGCGATAGCTAGGTTAACGAGAGACTTTTTCATAATTTTGACCTCAATAGTTCGTTACTAATCCATTTGGATTGTTGTCCTGACAGTCGCAGCTAACTCTGATTGGGTTATCGTTAGTGCGTCTTGATGGGTCTATAATAACCGAATCTAGCCATTCTCAAACTTGCTTAGAATGGAACATGACCACGCTAGAATAAATCCAATTGTTAATCGCGGGTCTTAAACTGTGCAAAGGCTGTCGCTCTACTCTGGGGGAATCATCGTGGTACCGCTAAGCGATGAAAGCTAGGAACGATTCGGTCTCTGAGTTGAGTAAGCGGAGTCAATGGTTGATAAGACTCAGCAAGCGGTGTCAAGCCAATACCAATCGTTGTCGTTGCAACTAACTAGAGTGGCCAGCCTCAATTCGGCGGTCCCTTTTGAAGGGCAAACGTAAAAACCAAGGTGATGAAAAAAATGCGCTTTTAATAAGGATTATTGAGTAGTTCATCACAATAAGATGCTATTATTGCCGCTCGTGTGATTGTTGTATTCGAACTGATTAAATGAAGCCCGCTCTGTTGCTGCTCTTATGCTGTTGTGTCATGGTTGCGCCGGATGGAATAGCAGCCTGTAAACTAGATAATGATTATCTTGCCTCACGCATAAGATCTGCGGAACAACCCCAGCTAGATCTCTACTACGCGTCACAATGTCGTCCAGAGCAGGTCGACCGACAAGCATTCTCCCTTGACGAGGCGACCTCAGTCGAGGGGCAAGCTCTCTATTATTTTGCTCTCAAGAACCTAAGCCGTTACGAAGGGGTAGAGATCCCTCCGTTACCTGACCTCGTTGCTGTCGGCCAAACGGCCAAGATTGACTGGATAGAAGCAGAAGCCAAGCTCAACTTAGCAATAACAAAGATCGATGCTGACCAATTAATTGAAGGAGAGAAACTGCTCCACGAGGTGATTCCCATTGCGCGCGATATCGGCTATACCCGCCTACTCTCTCGCGCATATCGTTGGTTAGGCAACCTCAAGTTTCAACAGGCTGAGCTAAAAGCAGGGCTAAATTACTACAAGATGGCTTACCAGCTGGCAATGGAAATTGGTGACGCTTTTCAAACCACCATGACACTCAACAATATCGCCAACGTGTACATGCAGTTGCAAGATTTGCCGCGAGCTGAGGAGTATATCCACCGGGCAATGTCGCTCTATCATGATAACGGCTTTGACAACAGCTTGTTCAAAGCGATTCTATACGGCAACTCTAGCGCGATATTTTTTGCCAATCAGCAGTACCAGCGTGCCGAACAGTATATGCAGATGGCGATTGACGAAGCCGCACAGACTGGCTCAGTGACCATCCGAGTGGTTACCTTAGCCGACATGGCACAGCAGCACTCTAAAATTGGCAATGGCGATAAAGCACTCGAGATTGCCCAGCGGTGTGTGGACATCGCACAAAGTGAAACCCAGTCTGAAATCACACTCGCTATTTGCGAAGATGCCATGGCCTCGGCCTTTCTCAGTCAGCACAACTACACCCAAGCCATCGAGTATTCCAACAAAGTGCTTGATGCCGTGACTAACTCGACGGTCGAGGAATTGGTGTGGGAAGCACAAATTCTCAGCACCCTGACAGCAGCCCATGAACAACTGGGGGAATATCATACCGCGCTGGAACTGACCAAGCAGCAGATGTCTGTGCAAAAAAAATACTACGACCAAACCCACAATGACGAAATACTGAGTGAAAAGAACAGCCTCGAACGTCAACTGAATCGCCGCGAAGTCGAGTTGCTTGAAGCTCAAAATGAGCTGCAAGATATCCGGCTGCAAGAGCAGCGTCTGCGCGAGACCCTTACCGTGACTCTGTTTATCGTCTTCGGCTACTTTTCACTGCGGACCTTAATGCGGCTTAAACGCACTAACCGCGAGTTAATGAGCCAAAATGCCACCGACACCTTGACTGGCATTCACAACCGACGTTATTTGGAAAACTGGCTACAACAGTTGAATGACCAACAAGCCAATCAAAACTACTTAGTCTGCGTAGTCGATATCGACCACTTTAAACAGTTCAACGACCAGTACGGGCACAAAGCCGGAGACCTGGTCCTAACCCAAACGGCGCTGACACTACAAAAATCGATCCGCAGCCAAGACATGCTGGTCCGCTGGGGCGGTGAAGAGTTCGTTATCATAGTTCCATTGAACGCAAGCACTCAGGCGCAAGAAACGCTTGAGCGACTGCGGCACCAAGTCGAAGCTTCACCGGCTAAAGACAGCAACAACAATACCTTTTATATCACAGTGTCACTGGGCGCGTGTCGCTGTAAAAAAAGTGCCCTAAAGTTTCAATGGGAAAGAGTTTTTTCCCGTGCAGATTCAGCCCTATACAAGGCCAAACGTGCTGGTAGAAACCGGTACCATATTTACCACGACTGAACCAATCAGGATGATAACTGGTAGCTCAGAGTAACCCCACTTTGCTCAGCAAAATCACTGTCGTGACTAACCATCATCACCGCGCCTGGATAGCTGGCCAAGGTGCGTGCGAGTAATATTTTTGAATCCAAGTCGAGGTGATTATCCGGCTCATCAAGCAGCAAAATTGGCGCGCTGTCTTGATGGCTGACAATCAACATGGCCAGCTTCATCTTTTCGCCGCCACTTAAATGTGCCACCTTGCGATGAACATCATCCCGGCGAAAACCGATCCCAGCCAGCAAGGTGCGTGCTTCACTGGCAGGGATAGTCGCACAGCGCTGGTGAAATGCCTCCAACATGGATAACTCCGGCGCTAGCAACGCAAAGTGTTGGTCGAGATAGTAAACCGGCGCGTTGACCAAACAACGTCCGCCTTTCAAGGTCTGCTTAGCGCGAATGACATTGAGCAGCGTCGACTTACCGCTACCATTGTCGCCTTTCAGCCACAGTTTATCTCCGTGACCAAGCTGAAAATGAATTGGCTCACACTGGCCAAACGGCAACACCGCATTGACCAAGCTTATCAGTGGGCCTCTTTTTTGTATCGCGTCATGCATGTAGAATTTTTGCGTTTGGTCTCGCGCTTGGCGCGCTGTAAGCGCTTGCACTTTTTGCTGTAAACAAGCACTGCGCCCCAACTCGTTTTTATTTCGATGTGCCACGGCCGACGTCGCTTTGTCGCGCAGTCCGTTAAGCAAAATCTTAGGTTGGCTGCCACTGCGGCGCACTTTCATCCCCTGCGCAGTGCGTTGGTCTGCCTTCTCCTTATTACGCTGAGCTTGACGTTGTAACGCTTTCTGCTGTTTATGCACGCTGTCGAGTTGTCGCTCGATAGCGGCCGCATGTTGCTGCTGTTGCGCATAATAGTGGTCATAGTTACCGCCATATTGCGTCAAGCCTAGACTCGACAGCTGCCAAATTTGATCCATTTCACGCAGCAATAGCCGATCATGGCTGACCAATACGACATAGCCGTAAAATTGGCGTAACTGGTCACGTAGCCACATACGACCAGCTTGATCTAAATGGTTTGAGGGTTCATCAAGCACGAGAAGTTGCGCGTCGGATTGAAACAACTGCCACAACTGCAGTTTGGCCAATTGACCACCACTGAGCTTAGCGCAAGGAAAATGGACATCGCTCGGTAAACCCAGTGCGAGCAGTTGGTTTTGCAAATCGTATTTCAGCGACCATTGCTCTGCCACCAGATCAAACCAATGCTGATCGCACTTTCCAGATTCGATTTGCGCCAATGCGTGCAGTTGTGGCTCGAGATTTAAATAGCCCGCGATAGTCAAGTCACTATTAAGTAACGATGAAGGTAGCTGGTGGTAAGTGTGTACTTTTTTAGTCACCTTAACGTAGCCTGAAGTCGGTCGTCGCTCACCACTGAGTACATCCGCCAACACTGACTTTCCGCTGCCATTACGTCCCACTAAACCAACACGTTTGTGGCGTAAAGTGACGCTGACGTCATTGAACAATGATTTGCCATCGGCAAACTGATAGCTGAGTTGATGAGCTTGAAGTATAGGCATAATGTGCCTCCTGATAGACAGGATTAGGCATCATGCGTAGCGAAACGGCTCAATAAAGGACCGGCGTCAAAACACGCGTCGATTATCGCTGAAAAAAGTGCTGCCGAAAGCAAGATAGAGGCTACGCCGACTAACCCTGTGAAATCCAAAAAAGAAGAAATAACGGATAACAGGTGTTAGTTGTTCATGTTGGCGTAATCTCCTTAAGAAGTGATTGGGAGAGTATAGAGTACCTATAGGTCAAACTACAACCAAAGATTGCACAAAAGGTAGCCAGCCAACCTTCGTCTCATTGCAACAGCGCTCTGGCAAGTATCAGTCGATCTGTTTAACTGAGATGCGATTTTTAAACTCAAACACTTTCTCAGCGCACACATCGATACAGCGACCACAACTGATACAGTTTTGGTCCATTATCCGCCGATCGCCCTGTTTAAGCGGTTGACGCAACACCTCAGGCTCAGGACAAACGTAATAGCAGTCCATACACTTGGTGCAAGCTTCACGGCGAGTTGCGGTTACACGCAACAGGCTCTGGCTGCCAATCACGCCATAGGTGGCGCCAAGCGGACACAAATGACCACACCAGCCATGCTCAACCAACAGTAGATCGAGCAAAAACACCAACAGGATCAAAATCCAACCAGCGCCCATGCCGAACACTAAACCACGGTGCAAGGTGGCTACAGGATCGATCCAGGCCCAAAGCACGCTGCCTGATAGTGCGCTGCCCACCAGCAGCACTGGGATCAGCCAGTAGCGCAGTTGCGGCGACCAACGATAGCTGGCTTTCAAGTTAAGTTTGCGCCTCAGCCACGCTGCTAAATCGGTCACAACATTGAGCGGACAAACCCATGCACAAAATGCACGCGGGCTGATCAAAGCGTAAAAACCGACCACCACAGCAAAGCCAATTAAGGCTGTCATTTCAGGGAGGTGACCAGCAGCAAGAGTTTGCAACACAATCAAAGGGTCACTAAATGGAATCACATCCAGTAAGTTACTCGACGACAAATTGCCTTTCAGCACGCCAAGTGTCGGCCCTGCCATAAACAGCGCCATAATGACAATCTGAGACAATCGACGCAGCAATAAGAAGCGGTGAGCTTGCCACCAACCTAATACTCGGACAGCGTCTTTTCCGGCATCTTTGGCGAGATTCTTAGCCATTAGCGCTTACCTCCTAACGTCTCCAAAGCCTCAGCCGGCACTTGCGGCGCGCTATTTTCGAGCGGCTTAGTTAACTCTTCCCAGCCGAGTTGATAGTGGGCGCCCATTTTTCCCTTCGCCAGTTCGGTTGGAATGATCTTAATGGCCGCCACTTCCGTCACGCACGCCTGTTCACACTTACCGCAACCGGTGCATTTGTCGGAATGAACCGTCGGGATTAGCTTGGCGTGGTAGCCGGTTCGCTCATTACGAATGTTTTCAAGGGTGATGGCTTGATCGATTAACGGGCAAACACGATAGCAGACATCGCAGCGCAGCCCCTGCCAGTTAAGACACGCTTCATGATCTATGAGCACTGCGGTGCCCATACGAGCATCATCGATATTGGTTAAATTAGGATCGAGCGCCCCAGTTGGACAGACTGGCACACAAGGTATGTCTTCACACATCTCGCACGGGGTTTGGCGCGCATCAAAATAAGGGGTGCCAGACTCAACCGACGATAGTAATGTGGCCAGTTTGAGCGTGTCATACGGACAAGCTTGAACGCACAAGCCACAGCGAATACAGGCTTGTTCAAACTCTCCTTTAGCCAATGCGCCGGGCGGGCGAATCGGAACCCCTTGCCCGTCACGAGCTCGACTCTGTGTTGACTGCAAGCCCAACACTGTCGCTGCAGCCCCGACACCGACCAGCGTTCGAGTTGCATCACGCAAGAATCGGCGCCGACTCTGCTCACCATTTGACTTGGCCTTACTCATAACCTCACCCCGACATACCGCTTGCTGCAAGGTCACAGACGACTCTGCACAACAAGCATAGCAACCATACTTTTATTATGGACATTTTCCGTGCGCCAATCCTATCGACCTATACCCCAAAAGGGGTGGATCGCACTTGGTTTGATGAACGTCAATAAACGCCTTTTACCTATGTCACAGTTTTACAACTCAACGCAGAGAGGACGTCTATTTCGCTAACTGGCAAGACATCGTGGCCTACTTATTACCGGTAGCGAAATATCTAAACTTTGAGTTTTTTGTCACACGAACTTTTCTCGCAAGGCATTATCCTTAAAGAATGTATGGCTAATGGTTGTTGCCATTGGGGGCGTTATGATTGAGATAGTAGTTGATGGCAAGTACCGAATTGTCGACCCCGACACCAGCTTACTTGATGCTGCGCGCATCTGTGGCATAGAGATTCCCTCACTGTGCGGACTCAATAAAAGTGGACAAAAAATCCCGTGTGATTTGTGTGTGGTTGAGGTAGAAGGAGCGGAGATACAGCGCGCTTGCGAGCTCAAGGTACGTCGCGGCTTAAATGTGACAACCCAATCGCCTACATTAGATCAACGCCGCCGAGAGGCACTTAATCGCATTATGCGCGACCATTACGCCGACTGTGAAGCGCCGTGCAAAACAGCCTGCCCTGCTGGGGTCGATATTCAATCTTACCTCTACTACATCGGCCAAAATGACCACCAAAAAGCGATTGAGATCATCAAACAGACACTACCAATGCCACTGTCGATTGGTCGCGTCTGTCCGGCATTTTGCGAAAGTGAATGTCGCCGCGCCCTCGTGGATGAGCCGATTGCGATTCGCCAACTCAAACGTCACGCCGCCGACGCCGATTTAGCTGCCGCCGAGGCTTACGTGCCGACGAAAAAGCCTGCCAAGCATCGCTCAATTGCAGTAGTAGGCAGTGGCCCCGGCGGCTTAACCGCGGGTTACTACCTATCCAATGAGGGCTACGACGTCACCGTGTTTGAGTCGATGCCTAAAGCCGGAGGTTGGCTGCGCTATGGCATTCCTGAATATCGCCTGCCTAAAACCATTCTCGATCAAGAAATTGCCTTAATGTGCCGTAACGGAATGACGATAAAAACCGAGCACAAGTTGGGCAGAGAGTTTACCCTGTCTCAACTGAGCCAAGATTACGACGCCGTGTGTCTTGCGGTCGGCGCGTCACTCGCGGTTGAGATGAACTATCCAGGCAGCGATTTATTGGGCTGTTACTTAGGTGTCGACTACCTTAAAGATTATGTCACCGAGCAAAGCTACACCACAGGGCAACAAGTCGCAGTCATCGGCGGCGGCAATACCGCGATAGATTGCGCACGCACGGCGAGGCGCACTGGCGCAGAGACGACCATCATCTATCGCCGAACCCGCGAGGAGATGCCCGCCGAAGATTACGAAATTGAAGAAGCCGAGCAAGAAGGCGTCCAATTTCTGTTCTTAACCAACCCGGTTGAGAATCTCAGCAATCAACAGGGGCAAGTTAAGGCAATTAAACTGGAAAGAATGGCCCTTGGTGAGCCGGACGAATCTGGCCGTCGCCGCCCGCAAGCCACTGGCGAATTTTTTACCCAAGCGTTTGATACTGTGATTGCCGCGGTATCGCAAAAGCCGGATCTCAGTTTTCTCGATGATGACTCGCTTGAACTGCCACTCACTCGTTGGAATACGGCGCAAACTGACGATGTTACGATGCATAGCGGGGTCGGTAACATATTTAGCATCGGTGATTTCCGTCGTGGCCCGGCGACCGCCGTTGAAGCTGTGGGTGACGGCCGCCTAGCCGCGAAAGCGATCGATCTCTATTTACACGGCGATATGGCGATGATGCCACGGCCTGAGTTCAATGCTCGTAAAGAGCAACAGCTCTCACATATCGATCCAATCCATTTTGCCCAACTAGAAAAAGTGACGCGGGCGATAATGCCGGAGCTCACTCCAGAGCAAAGGGCGCAAAGCTTTAATGAGGTCGAGCTTGGGTTCGACAACAACGATGCGATCCGTGAAGCATTGCGCTGCTTGGAGTGTGGTTGTCAAGCCAATACCCAATGTAACTTGCGTGATTACTCAACCCAATATGGTGCGCAGCAATGCTTTGAAGACAATCTCGAAGTGAAATCCGCGCAAGACTGGCAAGCTTTGCGTGCTAAAGAAACGCGGCACAAATTTAGTGTTGATCGCAGCGCCGAGTTTATTGAGTTCGATGCCAACCGCTGTATCAGTTGTGGTCAATGTATTGATGCATGCAGCGAGCAAGCGGTGCATGGCATCCTCAATTTCGTCAATGACCAACAGGGCCGCCCTGCGTTAAGACCCGACGATCGACCTCACTTTGGCTCGATGCGCCATGGGCGAATGATGATGGGCGATTCAAACTGTGTGCAATGCGGCGCCTGCGTGCAAGCTTGCCCCACCGGCGCTATGGTCGATAAGCGCCATCGCGCTCAAGGCAGAACCGATCCGCTCACCCAAGTCGACACCATTTGTACCTATTGCGGTGTGGGCTGCAAACTGACCATGCACGTCAACCCAGCGCAAAACAAAATTGAGTACATTACTGGCGCTCAATCCCCTGTCAACCAACAAATGCTGTGCGTTAAGGGCCGTTTTGGTTTCGACTTTATCGCCGATAGTAGCCGCCTAACCACACCACTTATCCGCAAAGATGGCTGGCTACAACCGGCCAGTTGGCCCGAGGCCATCAGTCTTATCGCTAGCAAGTTGAGTAGTTTGAAACAAGATTTTGGCGGCAATGCGCTGGCGGGTTTTTCTTCAGCCAAGACCACCAATGAAGATAACTATGTATTTCAGAAATTCATTCGCCGTGAGCTTGGCACCAATAACATCGACCACTGTGCGCGCCTTTGTCACGCCTCAAGTGTCACCGGGTTAGAAGCATCACTCGGTAGCGGTGCGATGACCAATGACATCCCAAGCATTAAACACTCTGACGTCATTTTTATCATCGGCTCCGATACCACCTCAGCGCACCCGATCATCGCCTCGCACATTAAGCAAGCCATTCGTCATCATGGGGCGCGTCTGATTGTGGCCGATCCCAAACGCATCGACATGGCCGATCATGCTGAGCTCTATTTGGCACACCGCCCGGGCACCGATGTAATGCTCCTCAATGGGGTTATGCAGCAGATCATCAAGAACGGTTGGTACGATCACGAGTTCATCGAAGAGCGTGTTGATGGCTTTGATACCTTGTTGCAAGAGGTGATGTCACCCGCCTACGCCCCCGATAAAGTAGAGCTAGTGACTGGCGTCAGCGCCGATGACATCTTTGCTATGGCAAGAATGATAGGCACCGCCAAACGCACTGCGGTCTACTACTCGATGGGCATCACCCAACACACCACAGGTCACGATAACGTGCGTTCCATTGCCAACTTACAGCTGCTGTGCGGCAATATCGGTATCGAAGGAGGTGGAATCAACCCGTTACGCGGCCAATCTAATGTTCAAGGCGCGTGCGATATGGGCGCACTTCCGAATAGCTATCCCGGCTATCAAAAAGTTTACAACCCCATGGTGAGACAAAAGTTTGCCATGGAGTGGAATGCGCCCGATCTTTCGCCCGAGCAAGGCTTAACCCTAACCGAGATCATCGATGCTGCATGCCAGCGCCAAGTGCGCGGCCTCTATATCATGGGCGAAAATCCAGTACTGAGCGACCCCAATCAAGCTCATGTCATTGATGCACTAGAAACACTCGACTTTCTGGTGGTGCAAGACATCTTCTTGACCGAAACTGCGCAATACGCGGATGTGGTGCTGCCATCGTGCTCGTTTGCCGAAAAGTCAGGGCATTTCACCAACACCGAACGGCGGGTACAACGGATAAATCCTGCGGTGAAACCGCCCGGCGAAGCGAAACAGGACTGGTGGATCATTCAACAAGTTGCCAATGCTATGGGCGGTGACTGGCGGTATAAAACTGTGTCTGACATTACTAGCGAGATTGCCCGAGTGACGCCGCAATATGCCGGCCTACGCTGGGATGCCATTCCGCCCGATGGCGTACAGTGGCCAAGTAACAAGAACAACCCCAACGGTACACGCATCATGCACCAAACCCAGTTCACTCGGGGTAAAGGCCAAATGGTTGGCATTCCGTTTCGCTATGCCGCAGAACTGCCTGATGAAGAGTACCCATTGGTACTCACAACAGGCCGAGTGCTGGAGCAATTTCACACCGGCACCATGACGAGAAAAACTAAGGGGCTGGATAATCTCGCCGGCCCAAGGGCGATGATCAGCGTGCAAGACGCAGAAGCACTAGGCATATCTAATGGCCAACGCTTGAAAGTCTCAACCCGCCGCGGCGAAATCGAGATCGATGCCTTTGTTACCAAACGGATTCAGCAAGGGGTGATTTTTATCCCTTTCCACTTTGTTGAGTCTCCGGTCAACCGTTTAACCTCCACCGCCACCGACCCGCACGCGAAAATCCCAGAATTTAAAGTGGCGGCAGTGAGAGTGGAAATAGCTACGCCTCCACCAACTCAAAGCTAAGCCTTAATCTCAAGAGCCGGCGAAGACGTCGGCTCACACTCTCCCACCGCTCAGGTTCAGTAATGCGCTTTATGTTGTCACTTTTCATCCTATTCCAAGCAAAATTCGCCTTGACCTGTCTACAGCATTACACTTTATGTTATTCCCAACATAGCAATGCAAGGGCTTGTTCATTATGTATTTAATCTCACAGCTGGCCACTAAGGTTGGGCTTTCTCGCACCGCCTTACTCTATTACGAAAAGCTAGGTTTGATTAAGGGAAAGCGGCTGAGCAACGGCTATCGCCAATACAGCGAACGAGATATGCAGCGCTTATTGTTGATTCAACAACTGCAAAGCGCAGGTTTAACCTTGAAAGAATGCCAAGCGTGTATGGATGCGAAGCTAGACAAGAAAGTGCTCGCGCAGCGCCTAGTGACCTTGAATCAAGAAATAGAACAGAAGACACAAGCGCGTGACCTGTTGCTCGGTTTATTGGGTGAACGTTCACAAAGAGACATGCACAGTGTAATGAGTGAGAGCGCCCCTGAAGAACATCTACACTGGCTTAGCCAGCAAGGCTTTGACGAAAAAGAAGCATTACGAATTAAATGGTTATCTAAAGATATGAACGAACACGATCAATACATGCAAGACTTTATGACGGTATTCGAGACGCTAGACCGTTGGGGGCCTGGTAGCGAAGCGGGAACACTAGACGCCATCTCCCATCTTCCCGACAATACTCAAACCCTGTTAGAAATTGGCTGTGGTAAAGGCACTTCGACCACACTGCTCGCTGAAAACACGCAAGCACAGATCACAGCGGTCGACAACGAGCCATCAGCCATTGAGCAGCTTGAACAAAAGCTGACAAGTCGCGACTTGGACCACAGAGTGACGCTAGTCAATGCCTCGATGACCTCGCTGCCTTTTGCACCGAAGAGTTTTGATGCACTCTGGGCCGAAGGCTGTGTCTACATCATGGGGATGGAAAAGGCACTCAAACAGTGGAAGCCTTTGCTCAAAGAGAGCGGTGTTCTTATTGTCAGTGATCTTGTGTGGTTAACGGATACACCGCAGCCAAAAGTGGAGCAGTTTTGGTTGTCTGACTACCCTGACATCCAAACCATCGCCACTCGTGAAGCGCAATTTGCAAAAGCAGGTTATGAGCTCGTCGCTCAGTTCTCTTTGGGCGTAGAAGCTTGGCAAAACTACTGGCTACCGCTTGCCGAAAGAGTGAAAGAGCTAACGCCAGTTATGCCTGACTCGCAGGCGCTGATGGATATTAAACGCGAGATTGCGATTTATGAGCAAGCCGCGGCGAAAGACTTTACTTACCAATACTTTGTGTTGAAGAAAAAGTAGCGCGAGAAGCGGGAAATATGGCCCAATAAAAACGCCCTAGGCGATAAAACCTAGGGCGTTTCATTGCTTGGATGGCGAGTCACCCTATTTAGTTTGAGCCGTTACTGCGGATTCAAACCTAGCGTTTGTAGAACAAGCTTAAAGTTATCTTGACGCTCTTTCACAGCGTGTACTTCACCACTAATCGGACAGGTAGAGTCAGGACAACCGCGGTTGACAATGCCGGATACTGCGTCGATAAACGCGGTTCCTTTCAGGCCACCATCGACGTATGCTTTTAGCTCAGCGTGATAGTTCCAATCCGCGTATGGACCGCCAACATCGTTGTAGATTTGCACGGATGATACCCAGTAGAACAGACCCGCTATCCACTTGATCTCTCTGTTCTCTTCAGAGCTACAAATCAGGCCTGGGTTAGAACAGAAATCGAGATCGGCATACAGTGGGTTTTCAGGTGCGGCTTCAACCACTACCCCATTGACTGTGGTGCCTACTGTTTCCGGGTCAACATGCGAGCGGCCCATAAAGTGGTTCAGAGTACCAAAGTTCTGACGACCTGTGGTTTGGATAACACCACGCCCCCACCAGCCACAACCTTCGACGGTTCCTGTGGTGTCTGAGCCATCCCAGATGAATTTACCCGCTTTCTGGCCTGCATAAACCTTACAGTCTTCACGCTCCCAAACCTGCTTAGACTCGTCGACAGACGCTGGTACTTCCATACAGTGACCATCGTTGGTCCAGCGCCCCACATTGCCGTTGACCAGTAGTCCTTGCTCTTCCAGCACGGAATCCGGTGCAGCGAAAATCGGTGCCGGAGCGCCATACCACTTAGCATTGGTCAATGCCGTCACTTCCATCTTAGGATCGCGAGGACATGAATACGGATGATCAATGCCAGTCACTGGGTCCATACCGTAGTCAGCGTACTTCTGACCTAACTGACCACAACTTGCTGTCATTGGATAGTTAACCGGTGCACCATAGCGAACTTCTGACCAGTTGTTCTCGTCACACGCGTTATAGCGAATCGTCTCTTGCATACTTTGAGCAAGGAAGGCTGCGATCGCCACTTTGGCGTACATGGAGTTGGTGGCGTCATCCGCCGTTTCATCAAGTAGCCAGAAGGTATTCCCTGCGACACCGACGTTGTGCATAGAGTTGAGGCCAGCTAAGAAATCAGCCCACTTGTACACAGTAGAAGGTGCCCAATTACCTTGTGAAACTTCGTACAAAAACGCTTGGTTGTTCATCGCGTTTTCCGCCGCCGTCAACTCAGCATTGAGTGAAGCGATACGCGTTAGCGGGCCATTTTGCACACTCTCACCAACGTAATACAGAGGGATTGTCGCCGTTTGATACTGTTCAATTTTAGTATCTAGATCGACAGTGTTTGCATCGAATAGCAGCGCAAACACGTTGCTGTGAGCGGCTTTGCGGATATGACGATCGCCTGAGGTATTACCTAAGAAATAGGTTGCCGCTTGTGCGGTCGGGATTTCTGAAAGCAGTGCCGGCGTTTTGAGGTGGTCAGAGACTTGCTTCACGTACTCAAGCGCGTAATGCCATTGCTCATCGGTTAATGCTGGCGTCGACGCAGATTTAGTGAAGGAGATAAAGTCCGCTTTGGTTGGCGAATCGGCTTTGTACAGCTCGAAGCTTGACAGCAGATCTGACGTACCTGCAGAAGCGGCGTTCCATACTGCTCGCTTACCTGAGTATACGTTGTAGGCAAAGTCACCAATGCTCACCGTCCAGCCAAACGACGCCTGAGGTGCAAGCTGAGATATCACTAGGTTGTAAGCTTGCGCCCAACCTTGAACGTCATCGGTTAAGGCATTGATATCCGCAAGGTCAATCGCTGACGCTGTGGTATCGACTGCGGCCGTTAACGCCTGCTTAACCGCTACCGTGCCCAGCGCTGCACCTCTATCTGCGGTCGCCACATCAAGAACATCACTGTTGATGATGATGGAAGTATTGCCCGCCACTTCCACCGCCTCAATAAGAGCAATGAACGCATTGGTTAGCGCTGTGACATCAGCCAAATCGGCACTGCTGATGGTATCGACAGCCAGTGTCGACGGCACATCGAACGTAGCCGGACCTGCGGCAACAAAATGGCTTGGCCATCCAGCCACTTCGAGTCGAACTGGGTCGAGAGGGTTCGGTAACGACAGCGCGGTACCACCGCCCGCCGGAGTGTCAGAACAGTTCAGATGCAATGCCCAGCTACCATCACTGCCAGGAATCGATGTCGTCCACCAATTTGCTTTGTAAGCCACATTGTCGTTAACCATGATGTCGCCAGCGGTGGCATGTGTGCCTTGTGTCCAGTCAGGGTAGACATTGAACTCGGCACATAAGTCGCCGGGGGCGGGATCAGGCGTTGGGTCTGGTGTGGGATCCGGTGTAGGATCTGGGTCTGGAGTCGGATCAGGATCGGGAGTTGGGTCAGGGTCCGGTGTAGGGTCGGGATCCGGCGTAGGGTCTGGGGTCGTTGCGCTGACTAGCTTCCATGGCGAGTCCCATTCGTTGGCGTAGTTGTCTGTCGGGCTTTGTCCCGCATTGACCCACCATTTCGCTTCATAGACGTTGCCGCCCGCCGTCACTTGTGAGCCGCCAGAATACGACTTCGTGGCATCATAGGGTTCAGCTGCAAACAAGTGACCACTCAGAACAACACACGCTAATGTGGCTGCTATCTTGCTCATCCTAAACATAGTTTTTCCTTTCTATTAATAGACTTGGCTATTTGAATCACGTTTTGATACATACAACTTTTTATAATTCGAGATAAATAATTATCAAAAAATAAGTTAGCACTCTCAGTCTATTTAAATAGTAAATCTGGCAAGATTCTTATTTTTATTCGGCTCAAATCACGTATATGACGCTAACAAAGTCGTTAATTGCACCACTTTATTGAGAAAGAAAATTAATTTATGCAGCAAATAAATACCCATCCCGAAACCAAACAAGCGACACTAGGTAACTTATTGAATATTAGTGCTATTTATTAATCAAGGTGAATATAATAGCGTGGGACAGATTAATGCCAACAAAGCGATAACCTGCCGATATTGAATTAGAAACTGAACAAATATCACTGAATAATGTAAATTCAGCCCCATTTAAAAGCTCGAAACGGCGAGATTTTGGAACGCCGTTCATATTAATTAAAACAGACGGGCATGAATTGGTGTTTATTGAATTCCTTAGTCAGAGCAAACTCAGCTATTGGAATTGAAATACCACCATATCAAATAATATTATCGAGGCTTATATTGGGTCGGACAATAACCACGCGTCACCTCCGGGCTGCGCAAAGCTTGGTGCTTGGTTGTGCGGCCCGATACGCGCTGCCGCCACAACTTGAAGCTCCCCGGTTTAAGACTCTGGCGCATCAAGCGAATCACCTGTTTTTCACTTAAACCAAACTGGGTCTTGATCGCTTCGAACGGGGTTCGGTCTTCCCATGCCATCTCAATAATTCGAGAGTGCTCATCAGCTGCTCGCATCTTTTTCAATCCTACTGAATAACACAAAGCCAATAATACGTACCGATGCCGCGGTTGGTTTAGTGAAATCCAGCACCAAGCCAAGTTTCTAGATATGAAAAGCACAAAAAAGGGAGTTGGCCGAGCCAACTCCCTTTCAAGGTACGGTTCTATTATTCGTAATCAGACGCGTAAGTGTCTTCGTATGAGTGCGAGTAGAACTCAAACAAGTTGCCAAACGGGTCTTCTAGGTAAACCATTTGTGCTTGTTTTGAATCATCTTCTGGGTGGTAGCGATGAATATCCATGCGTACTTTACCGCCAAACTCTTCTACACGCTTAATCGCTGACTCAAATTGCTCTTTTGGCAACTGTAGACAGAAGTGGAAGATACCTAGGCGCGAGAAATCAACTTGATGGCGCTCTTCACGGTCAACCATTTCGAACAGTTCGACACCAATACCATCGGTTGTCACTAAGTGAGCAATGTTGAAGCCTTTAAAGCCCTCACCAAATACCGCAATACACATACGACCGATGGCAGATTCACGCTCCTCGATGACTTTAGTGTTGTTCATTACAACGCGTAGACCTAGCGCTTTAGTGTAGAACTCAACCGCTTGGTCCATATCGCCAACCATAATGCCAACGTGATTCATTTTCATAATTAAGCTCCTGAATGAGAGTGTTGGGGAGGCGTTCCCCGTTTCGATGAGGAGAGTATATGAGGCGCTTAAAATTAATGAAAATTATCATTAATTATAAAAATAATAATGAAATTTTATACTATATCTTTTTGCTGACTCGAGGACCGCCAAACGTGGGTAAGACTGGTGATAAACAGCACCAACAATAAAAGACTTAAGGCAGTGAGATTCTCGATGCCAAATGCTTCGAAACTGGCACCGAAAGCATACCCGCCTCCGACCATCACCACACTCCACAACAAGGCTGAACTTGCGTTAAGTAGAGTAAATCGCCGCCAAGTGATAGGAGTTAAACCAACAGGTAACGCGCCTATGGTTCTCAGGCCCTTGGGATAACGATATAAGTAGACATATGCGGCGCCGTAACGTTGTGCCAACTGCATCGCACGCTTGAGCAGTCGGCCTATTCTCGATCCACTATTAACCCAGCTTACTCCCCAATGCCGGGCGATTGCAAAACGCAACTCATCGCCCAGGTATCCGCCTGCAAAGGTGGCGATGGCGACGATCGATACACTGACCGCACCTGTATGAGCGGCATAGCCCGCAAACAGGGGTAACCAACCACTCTTTAGAGCGCAGTAACCAAATAGAATGGCGTATACCAAGTTACCGTATTCCGCAATCAGCGCTAAAACTGAATCCATTGACCTATCCAATCGTTTGTTTTCGTTGATGACTTTTACACAGTTGAACCCACTTAGATCACTTGAACTGTGAATTACGACCATCAGAGGCGATTGATTTTCCATGCCAAGCCGATACAATTTGCCCGCTATATCAGGGTCTGTTGACCTTTCGAGCTGATTTTTGCAGCCCTTTGTGGGAAGTTTGTTCAAGACAATAGTTTTAACGTGGAGTTGGTCTACATAAAAAGCCGATAACGCAGTAGAAATGAGCCACAAAGGCTGCCCGAAGGGTTCGGCTAGAATCGTCTTATGCTTTGTTAAGAAGTATTGGCTTAGAATAACTAGGCGACATACTCCTTGCCGCGCCTAAAACGATTCTATCTCGAACAAAATTTAACCGCGAAAGATAAACAGACCCTAGCAAACGTTTAATTTATTCTCAGGGCGGGGCGAAATTCCCCACCGGCGGTATTCCCCGAGATATGACTAGGGGTGAGCCCGCGAGCGCTCAAATGTTTTTGAGGTCAGCAGATCTGGTGAAAAGCCAGAGCCGACGGTTATAGTCCGGATGAGAGAGAATGAAAACTCACCACCTTGCGCTGCAAGTCGTGGTGCATTTCGTTTTGGCTGGGGCTTTGACCTCGGTGCTCTTGTATGCCCTGATTCTGGTGATTATTAGGAGTAAACCATGAATCAGTCATCTCTACTTGCCGAATTCGGCGATCCAATCACTCGTGTTGAAAACGCACTATCTGCGCTCAAGCAAGGCCGTGGCGTGTTGCTATTAGACGACGAAGACCGCGAAAACGAAGGCGATATCATCTATTCGGTTGAGTCTTTAACCACTGAGCAGATGGCGCTGATGATCCGTGAATGTAGCGGCATTGTGTGTCTGTGCTTACCAGAAGAGCAGGCGGACCGTTTAGAGCTTGCGCCTATGGTGGCGAACAATAACAGTGCCAATCAAACTGCATTTACCGTTTCGATTGAGGCCAAAGTTGGCGTGACCACTGGCGTCTCGGCGCAAGACCGCGTCACCACCATTAAAACGGCGGCCAATCCAACCGCCAAACCGAGCGATCTCGCTCGCCCAGGCCACGTGTTCCCGCTGCGCGCACGCAAAGGTGGGGTGTTAACCCGACGCGGCCACACCGAGGGCACCATCGACTTGATGCAAATGGCAGGATTACAACCGGCCGGGGTACTGTGTGAGGTCACCAATCCCGATGGCAGCATGGCTAAAACCCCAGAAATCGTCGCATTCGGTAAACTACACAATATGCCCGTGTTAACGATTGAAGACATGGTTCTCTATCGCCAACAACATGAGCTAAAATTGGCTTAAATTAAAACACCGCTAAACATCCAGTGCTTAGCGGTGTTTTTCAATTGTCGACTTCCCCATTAAGCGACTGCTTTATCTGGCTCTGGTGCCACTCGCGTTTTAAACGCAAACAGTGTCAATAACAGCATCGACAGTGACGTTCCCGTCAGCGAGACGTAAAGCGTGCTGTAGTAGTCGAACATCTGAGCCACAACGCCCACCGATAAACTCGAGACCAGCATACTCACACTCAATACGCTAGAGAACAGCGTTGACGCGGTGCCAAGTCGGTCATGCATCATATCTTGCAGCACCACCATGCCAAGCGTAGCGCACACACCAATAAAGAAGCCGTTAAGGAGCTGAGCGCTGAGCATGGCGATGAAAGAGGTGCTGGTCAACATAATGATATAGAACAACGCACCACTGGCCACAGCCAGCGTCATCAGCTTTATGGTACCGAGACGTTGCGACATTTTGCCCGCCCAAAGCATCACCGGAATTTCGCACAGTGCTGCCGCGCCAAATAAGAAACCCAGCCAGTTCGGGTCGACCTGCAACTCCTGAGACAAATAGAGCGGCACGCTAGTAATGTAGAGATTGTTGGCCGAAAATGCCGCCACCAGCGCCAGGCAATACAGCGCGATCAAACCTGGCTGACTCACCGACTTGATACCATTTTCCATCGACTGATCTTGCTCGGTTTTTTCCACTCGTCCGTCGGGTAAAAACAGAACGATAACGACAATACCTAGCAAGATAATCGCCGCCGAGACCATAAATGACGCGTTGAAGCCAAAACTGGCTTTGAGCATAAACGCCAATGGCGGACCAAATACCCAAGCGATAGCGATCCCCGCACGCATGGTCGATAAAAACGTGGTGCTGTTGGCAACATGTTTGTCTGCGTATTCACGCCCGAGCGCAAACAGTTGACCAAATGAGGCACCGCTGACACTGCCAAACACCGTCGCCACGGCCACCGCGGCCCAATAATCGCGGATCACGGTAAAGCTTGATACTGTGATGAGATAACAGGTAAGCGCGGCCAGTAAAATGGTTTTACGTGACCAACTGGTGTCGGATTTTGCGGCCAATAATTGCGATACCGCCACCGAGCTCACTACAGATAAAAACATATACAAACTGAGCTTAATCGGCTCAGCGCCGAGTTCTTCGACAATAAACAAGCTTGAGAGGGGATAGAAAAATGCACCACACAACCCCGCCACAAACGCGGTAAACACAAATAATATGGCTGTTTTGTCTTTAAACATGGTTCCCCCTTTGCTTTGATTGATGACCCTACTTTTGATGACGCTAGTCTAACCAAACGCGACCGTTCGCAATGATGATATTCGAGCCAAGTCTGATACTTTTCAGTCAAGTTTTAGTAAATCTTTGACAGAAAAGAAGCAGCAACCCTAAGCTATCGGGGTTGTGATTGCGCAAGGTTAGCCATGAAACCCTTTATTGAAAATGTATTGAGTACTCCGCACTACGACTGGATGGTGCGCGAGTATCACTGTCAGCACCACAAACAGACATTCTCATGTCCTTGGCACTATCACGCCGAGTATGAGCTGGTCCTTTATCTGGATGATAACGATGTGTTTAATGGCCACTATTTAGCGGGAGATACGATTGGTCAGGTGAGCAAAAATACGGTGCTGCTGTATGGTCCGGGACTCCCGCACCTAATTAAGGGCACCATTCACGCCACTGAAGAGAAAGTCCACCGCTCAATCGTGGTGTGGTTTAAGCAGCACTGGGTCGATAAACTGCAAGCGGCCATTCCTGAGGCGCGCAATGTGAAGCGATTGTTGGACAAAGCCACATTTGGGGTCAAGTTTTCTCAGCCCATCGCAGACAAAGTGGCTGAAGTTTTGAGTGATATCGACCGTTTGCCCAGACATCATCAAGCGGTTCGATTAATGGAGGCGCTGCTCTATCTGAGTGACGATCTTGAGTCGTGCAAAATCTCCTCAACACCCTATCGGCTCAATCAACTCGCTGATGATAAAGATGCCCATCGACGAGTCGAGCTCGCCTCACGCTATATCGAGAACCACTATGACCGGCCGATTAAGATTGCCGATCTATGTCAAGCGCTGCATTTGAGTGAGAGCTCCGCGTATCGCTTGTTTGAAAAACACTATGGCGTGAGCTTTTCCGATCATCTTAAGCAGTTTCGCATCGGCAAAGCGTGTGAACTGCTGGTCAATAGCCAGTATCCCGTCGCTTTGGTGGCAGAGCGCTGTGGATTTCAGAATCTGTCAAACTTTAACCGCCAGTTCAAAACCGTAAAGCAGATGACCCCTTCCGCGTTCCGACGACAATTTGAATTGGCGAGCCAATAAAAAAAAGCCAACTCAGTACACCCACCGAGTTGGCAACACAGACACGCAAAAGCGCTTAAACCATCGTTGGATCAGGCTCTAAACCCATCAACTGACGACCTAAGATTTGCGCACACACATCATAATCGGTATAGGCGTGAGCACCTGTCATATGCGAGTCGCGGAACAAGCGCTGCCCTTCATTATCGCTAAACCAGGCCATGCCGCCCATCGCATCAAAGAGTCGGTCGACTGCAGCGATACACATTTTCACCGCGTAGGCTTGGTTAGTACGCCAGTAAGCAAGCGTATCGGCATCTGGGTACTGCTTACGCTCACCGTGTTCTTTGTGGTCGTGCCAAGTTTTTTCCAGCAGTGCTCGCGCAGCCGCCACTTGATGGGTAGACTCCGCCAAACGCATCAGCGCTGGGGTCGCAACGCCAACATTGGCCCCCGTATAGGCACGAACTCGGTTTTTCTGTTTATCTTTGAACACCACCAGCATGCGCTCAGCAATACCTAAACTGATTGCGGCAAAGCCACAGGCAAAGTAAGGACGGTAAGGCGTGTAGAAAATGTCGCTGTCTGGGTAGAGATCAAAGCCTGCTGAATAGCCTTCCATCATGCCTTTGGCCGTTTCGATGCGATGCTCAGGAATAAACACATTGTCCAATACTAAGGTTTTGGTGCCACTCGATTTCATGCCTGCCGCATACCAATCATCGACAATTTTGTATTCATGACGCGGCACGACACCAAAGCAATATACCTTGTTGCCATCTTCGTCAAAGCGATTGAAGCCGAGAATCGCCCAGTCAGCATGGTCACAACCACTACTCCAACGCATGTTGCCATTGATGGTCACTCCGCCCTCTGCCTCTTCAATTTGACCAAACGGCGCGATACTCGAACTGGCGGTCGCCTCAGGGTTACTGCCCCAAAATTCGTCTTGTGCTTGCTTAGAGAACATCGCCATTTGGTGACTGTGAGTCGCCAGTAAGCTGGCGCCCCAAGCGGTACCGCCACATGCGCCAGCCAGCGCCGCCACACAATCAGTAAACTCAGGCAACGAGATTTCTAACCCACCGTAGGCTTTAGGTTGAAACGCACGGAAAAAGCCAATCTCTCGTAGTAAACGGATATTTTCTTCGGGTGGAGTGCGGTCTTGTTCCGCTTGCTGGGCGTTTTTGGCGATGGTCGGCAAGATAGTGTGCAGTTTTTCTAACAGAGGGTTGTGCTGTTTCATCATCGATTCCTTTTGTCATTCCTTTTGACCTAGCCCTTGTGGGTATTTCTACTTGGGCCTTTGAGCACATTATTGACACACCAGAAGTAATGTTAAATGGATGTTACCGCCATTCACTTGCACTTTTCGCAGAAATAGATAACACATTAACTATTATTTGATAGACTTAAAACAACTCTCACCGTCACAACAAGGATAGGCTGATGGAACCGGTGGCGATCCCCAATCTAGACATAGGCAAAGTGTATGATTCTCGCTATGAGAACAGCGACTTCCATATCGAAAAGCTCGATAACTTAGCGCTGTTTTTTGGTCGCAATATGCCGACCCACTATCACGACCGCTACTATCAGATTCATGTGATCCTTGAGGGCACAACGCATGTGGTGCTCGACCAAGGCCACTACTCGCTCTCAGGGCCGACGCTGTTTTTTACCCCACCGACCGTGCCGCACTCGTTTGTCACTGACGATCACGCGCACGGTTTCGTTATTACCGCCAGTCAACCCTTGGTGTGGCGACTGCTGGACATTGAAATTGGTCGCAGTGATGCTGCCGCGACCGCCATGCAGCCGTTTTGCGCGCGGTTAGACAATCCAAGCAAAGTCGTAAGCTTGTTCGAACAGTTGCTTTTAGAGCAGCAGAGCCAGCAGCTGCTCGGCGATGTGGCCAGCCACGCCTTGCTGCAACTGGTGCTGATTGAAGTAATGCGCCACGCCAATACACAACCAGTATCGACCCCTTTTCGCAGTGCTGATGTGACCCTGTTCAACCAGTTTAACCAGATGATCGAGCAACACTATAAGCAGCATCTCACCTTGCCAGAGTACGCCGAACAACTTGGGGTCACCACGGCGCGGCTCAATGATATTTGTCGAAAAATTAGTGGTTTATCATCTAAACGTTTGGTTGCCGAGCGCCTAATGCAAGAAGCTCGGCGGCTATTGCTTCTCACACCGATCCCGGTGTCGCAGGTGGCGTATGAACTTGGTTATCAAGACCCTGCCTATTTCGCCCGTTTCTTTAAAAAGCAGATTGGACAAACGGCCTCCGACTTTCGCCTCGCACCAAAAAGGGAGAGCGGTTAGTTCGCTCTCCCTTTCACTCCAAACAGATTGTTGAGTTAGTCGTCTAACCCGCCCATCAGCATGTACTTCATTTCTAGGTACTCTTCCATGCCATGACGCGAGCCTTCGCGACCTAATCCTGACTCCTTAATGCCACCAAATGGCGCAGCCGCGGTGGAAATCAAACCTTCATTAATTCCTACCATACCGACCTCAAGCTTATCTGCCACGCGCCAAGCTCGGCCAAGTGAGCGAGTATACACATACCCCGCAAGGCCAGATTCAGTGGCATTGGCGCGCGCCAACACCTCAGCCTCATCGCTAAAGCGGAACAAGGGCGCGACCGGACCAAACGTCTCTTCGCTAGCTACCAGCATCTCATCATTCATGTCGGTCAAAACAAAAGGTTCAACGAACAGTTGCTCCCCTTGCGCAAATTTGCCACACAGCACGCGGGCACCTTTGCTCAAGGCATCTTCAACATGCTCTTGCACTTTTGCTACGGCTTCAGCGTTAATCAATGGGCCTATCACTACCCCATCGTCAAAGCCATCACCGACCTTGAGGTTCGCCACTCTGTCAGCCAGTTTTGCGGCAAACTGATCGTAAACGGCATCATGGACAAACAGTCGATTCGCACACACACAGGTTTGGCCTGCATTGCGGAACTTGGCGACCATCGCACCGTCGACCGCGGCATCGATATCGGCATCGTCAAACACAATAAACGGCGCGTTGCCACCGAGCTCTAATGCGAGCTTTTTGATGGTGGTTGCCGACTGGTTCATCAAAATCTTACCGACATTGGTTGAGCCGGTAAAAGAGACTTTGCGCACTCGCGTGTCGCTGGTAAACACGGCACCGATTTCTAGCGCATCGCCAGTCACCACGTTAAATAGCCCTGCAGGTAAACCCGCATCTTGCGCCAACTTCGCCAACGCCAAGGCAGTAAACGGCGTTTCGGGTGCGGGTTTTAGTACCATGGCGCAACCTGCTGCCAAAGCAGGAGCACATTTTCGGGTGATCATCGCCGCCGGAAAATTCCATGGCGTAATCGCGGCGACCACACCAATAGGCTCTTTGGTCACGACAATTTTTCCGTTCGGACGATGACTGGGGATGATTTCACCATAAGCGCGGCGCGCTTCTTCGCTGTACCACTGGACAAAACTCGCCGCATAGCTGATTTCGCCTTTCGCTTCAGCAAACGGTTTGCCTTGTTCCAGCGTCAAAATGGTCGCCAAATCATCCTGATGCTCCATCATCAGCTCATACCAACGACGTAAAATATCTGCGCGCTGATCGGCGGTAGTCTGCTTCCATTGCTCAAAGGCAGCTTGCGCGGCTGCGACACTTTGCTCAGCGTGCATCCGCCCCAGCATCGGAACCTCACCGATCACTTGACCATTAGAGGGATTGGTGATCGCCTGTGTTTCGCCTTGCGCGGCCACCCACTGGCCATTGATATAACACTGCTGCTGAAACAAAGCAGGGTAATTAAGCTGCATAGTTTACTCCGTCACTTCAAAAACGACGTTGACTTGCCCGGTTCCCGAACTTGGGAAGTAGTCAGTCACCACCGTGCTTTCACCTTGATATTTATCCCAGCCCAGCGCACCAAACAGCATCGCGGTATCGTGCATGCCCCCTTCGCCAGAGCAAAGCGCGGCATAGTCGGGCAACATATCTAAAAAGGTTTTGTAGTCGCGACTGCGCCAAAGATCAAGCACGCGCAAGTCGACTTGGCGGTTGAACTCTTTGGAGATGGTAAAGGTGCCATTATTGGCTTCGTACTCATCATTGTCCCAAATTCGGTGCGAAAGTGACCCAGACGCCAACAGCATCACTCGGCTATCACTTTGCTCAACCGCTTCACGAATCGCCTCTCCTAAAAGCCGTGACGATTCAATACTATGTACTGTACACCAAGCCGCTACCGAGACGACATTAAAATGGTTGTCTTGGTTCATAAAGCGCATCGGAACTAAGGTGCCATACTCAAGATCGAGCGATTCAACTTGGTGCGACAAGGTAAATACCCCTTTCTCGGTCGCTTTTTCGGCAATCAAATCCCCAAGCGCGCGGTTGCCTCGGTATTGGTATTGCAAATTTTGGATAAAATGCGGAAATTCGTGACTGGTGTAGTTGCCACTAAAACTGTCATTGGCGTTAACGTGATACCCGGCATTGACCAGCCAGTGGGTATCCAAAACAATAATGGTATCGACCGACATCTCTTTGGCCATTTTGGCGATCTCTTTATGACCGTCAATCGCCGCCTGACGACAGCCATGCAAACGCCCCGGCTGCTCAGACATAATCATGGTCGGCACATGCGTGATTTTTGCTGCAATACAGAGTTTACCCATTGTAATCTTCCTTTTACCTGTCGCAGACGCCTAAAACCAATGCCCTTTTTAGCCATCGAGCCGGTTGTCGCGCCTGCCTTTTCTGAATTATTGAAATAGTCCTAATGTAAAGCTGGTAATCAGGCTCACTGTGACCATGGCAAGCAGGGTGGTCGGCAGCAAAACCGCTGAGCACATTGCGCCAAGCTGATAGCGCTGGCCAATCACTGCATACACACCAAACATCGGCATGCTGGCTAAAATCACCGCCACCGCACTCATTACCGGGTCGAGTTCGAACCAACCGACCAGGCATAGCAAGACCATCAGCGGATGCAGCACTAACTTAGCGAGCATCACTAGGCCGATCTCTTGCTTCATACCGCTGAGCTGTACACCCACTAAACCACCACCAATGGCAAACAGCGCCACTCCAGTTACGGTGCTTGCCAATATGTCAATGATGCGCGCAGCCGTGTTGGGGGCTTGCCAGTTGAGCGCAGAGCAAAGCATCCCCAGCACAATGGCGATCACAATCGGGTTCTTAACCAGATTGGCTGCGGTTTGATATAAGGTCTTGGCCACACTGCTTGTTGATGCTTGGCTCGACATATCGGCAAGTGCCAACAACAGCGGCAACATGATCAGGTTTTCCACCACTAAGGTCAGTGAAAAAGGCACCAAGGCCTGAGTCCCAAATAAGAAGTAGATGATCGGAAACCCAATCAACAAACTATTGGAGAAACTTCCCCCCAGCCCAAGTACCACCGCGTGAGCCGGCTTTCGCTTTAACCCTACCAAGGCCACCCATGCAACGAGGGCAAACGCAAGCAATGATCCTAAGGTGTAAGCGAGTACATAGTCGCTGTTCCAAATTTGATCTAACGACTTACTGCTTAGCGCACTAAAAATGGCCGCGGGCAGACCAAAATTAAACACAAATGCGGCGAGGCTTTTTTGCCCATTGGGGGGAATAATCTGGCGTTTAAACGCCACATACCCCACACCGATGACAATAAACACCGGCAGAATTGTCATCACCACATAACTAAGCTGCTGCATGCTGAGCCACTAACCTTTCCAATTAAGACGCTTGCTGCGCCAGCTTTTGGTGAATATTGTTCTTTTTAAAGTTGAGCTGAGGATGCAATTCGACCATCTCAAAACCGATGCTGAGATAGTGTTTATCGAACGCCTCAGCTAAATAGTCGCAATACACATCAAACACCCGCTGCGCGGCTTGCTTCAAGGTTTCGATGTCGCGACCTACCCCGACCTTGGCCGTCAAATGAATAAAGCGATTGGCTGGGTCTTCATCGGCAACCAAGTAATAATCACACTTAATAGCACGGGTGCGTATTCCGCCTTTCGGGAACACGCCTGTTGCGATCGCTTCACGATGAATCGCCTGCATCAACTCTGGCACATTGATGTCCGATTCGACATTGGGTGAATATTCCATGATGAAATGTGGCACTGTGTTACTCCTTATTCGGGCACCGCGCTGGCGCCCGTTTTCCAACCATTAACGCTACTTTCCTAAAGAGGGCACCTTGTGCACATCATGGGCGATACAGACGTTTTTGGTCTCCATATAGAAGTCAAAGCTCCAATCACCACCATCACGGCCAATACCCGACATTTTCAACCCGCCAAAAGGCGAAGGCAGGTTGCGGTTGTTCTCTGAGTTAACCCAGATCATGCCCGCTTCAACGTGTGTCGCCATGCGCATCGCGCGCCCTGTGTTTGACGTCCAGATGTAACCGGACAAGCCATATTCAGTATCGTTGGCGATCTCTAGGGCTTGCTGCTCAGTGTCAAAGCTAATGCAGGTGAGAACCGGGCCAAAAATCTCTTCACGGGCGATACGCATACTGTTGTTCGCGTCAGTGAACAGGGTGGGCGTTAAGTAGTTACCTGTTCCTTTCTCTGGTAGCTTGCGACCGCCAACGGCAATCGTTGCGCCATCTTCTTCCGCCGCCGTCATGTAGCTCATCACCTTGTTGTAATGTGACTGATGCACCAATGGGCCGACCTCAGTTTCAGGGTCAAGCGGGTGACCCACTTGCAGCGCTTCGACACGCTGTTTGAGCGCTTCAATGAATTTCGGTTTGATGCCGTTTTGAATCAGTAATCGGCTTGAACTGGTGCAGCGCTGACCATTGAGGCTGTAAATCATAAACACCACCGCGTCGAGCGCACGCTCGAAGTCAGCATCATCGAACACGATCACTGGGTTTTTACCACCGAGTTCAAAGTGGACCCGTTTTAGCGTCGCCGCACCTTGCGCTTGAATCATAGAGCCAGTGGTCGTCTCACCAACAAACGCGACCGCTTTAATTGCTTTATGCTCAGTTAGCGCTTTACCCGCCACCTCACCAAAGCCGTTGACCATATTCCAGACACCCTTCGGCAATCCCGCCTCTTCGGCACACTCGGCCAAAATCGCCGCAGTCAGCGGGCTAAACTCAGCCGGTTTATGTACGACAGTACAGCCAGCGGCTAACGCTGGCGCGATTTTCCAAGTCGAGAGCATGAAAGGGGTGTTCCACGGCGTGATCACCCCTACCGGACCAATCGGCGTGCGAATGGTGTAGTTGGTGTGCGTGTCTTGGTGTAGCGACAAGCCGTTTTTCGCCTCGGGTGATTTGTCGGCAAAGAAGCGGAAGTTGGCTGCGCCGCGAATCGCCGCTTGACGCATAAAACGCAGTGGCTGACCGCAGTCCATCGACTCGACCAGCGCGATTTCTTCGGCGCGCTGTTCAATTTTATCCGCCAATTTGTGCAAGATTTTCTTACGCTCTGCTCCGGGCATGGCAGCCCATTCACCGAAGGCTTGCTTGGCGGCTTGGCAGGCGGCATCCACATCTGCGGCGCTACCTTTAACCACTTTGCCAAGAGAGCTATTGTCGGTCGGCGTTAAGTTATCGAACGTCTCGCCATCCGAGCCAAGAGTCCACTCACCATTGATGTAATGACCTAGGGTATTTTCGGCAAAGCGTGCTAAGTAACGCTGAGCGGTGGCGAGATTTTGTTCAAGCTGTTGAGTCATGTTACTTCCTTATTATTGTGCGCTGCGGCGGGCATAAAACTCGTCTTCCGACAGCACGGGATTTTCTAGGCTGCCGATTCCTTCGATGGTGCAACGCACCACATCGCCGGGCTGTATATCTTTAAGTCCTTTTGGCGTGCCGGTCGCGATCAAATCGCCCGGTTTCAAGGTCATAAAACTGCTGAGATATTCAACCAAAAACGGCACATCAAAAATCATGTCTGAGGTGTTGCCCTGTTGGGTCAGCTCGCCGTTAACGTGTGTGGTCAATGCCAAGTTGTTGACGTCCTTGATGTCATCACAATCAACGATCCATGGCCCAATCGGGCAGAGCGAATCACGGCTTTTCACACGCAAATTGGGGCGGTAGTAGTTCTCCAAATAGTCGCGAATGGCGTAATCATTACAGACCGTGAAGCCTTGGATATAGTCCATCGCCTGTTCACGTTTCACGTTACGTGCCTCTTTGCCTACCACAGCAACTAACTCACATTCATAATGCATGAACTCAATATCGTTGGGTCGATACGAGGGCTGGCCATGAGCAGTTAAGGTATTGGCGCCTTTGAGAAACACCAGCGGCTCTTTTGGCGGTTCAAAGGCCAATTCGGAGGCGTGATCGGCATAGTTGAGCCCCAAGGCGAAAATGGTGCCCGGACGCTCAATCGGAGACAGCCAAGTGAAATGTCCGGCTTCAATTTGTCGGCCATCTTGGGTTAACGCATTGCCACCATGGTCAATAGTAACGGACAGCACATCCCCCAAATATTCAATACGTGCGCGTTTCATGCTGGCTCTCCTTGTACCTGATCGTTTAACACTGTCGATTCCCCTAACTGCGAACGCACCTCATCACCCGGAGCGACCGGAGTACGTTGCCCAGCAAAGCCGATGGCAATCACATCTCCCTTTTCGAGGGTCATAATGTGCGAGATGCTTTCTACTAGCTGCGCCGCCGAGCGCTCAAGGCGCGCCAATGGCAAGGATTGCGCCGCAACGCCGTTAACGTACGTGGTCACCGTTTGCGTCTCGAGATCGCCGATATCAGACAGCATCACCGCGCCACTTAAAGTCGCTGAGTTGTCGAGGCACTTTCCTTTGATGTCTGGGCGATAGTAGCTAGCTTCAGGCAGCGAAAAGTCATGCAGCAGTGCCACACCCTCTACATAATCGAGCGCTGATGAGGCAGCGACGCGGCAACAGGTTTTGCCAATTACTAAGGCAGCACTCGCGCCGACGACCAACGACTCCCCTTGAGGACACGCGATCGGCTGTTGGCTCTGATTCCATGTATTGTGCGGTTTAAAATAGAGCACTGGTTCGGTCGGCAGTGCTTGATAAGGGGGTTGCTCAAAAGTGGCTTGCATTGTTTGCAACTGCTTTGCGTCGTTTAACGCCACGCACACCACTTTTCCTTGTAGTTGTGTATTCATGCTTTACTCTCTGATCTGTGACTGATCGCGATTAATAAACCGTATCGACCAGTTTGCTCGAATGGGATGCCGTTTGTTTGAGGGTTTGCGCTAGCGTCTCTGCACCAGCGCGCAGCAGTAAGGTGTCCACCCCTGCACCGATGAACTTCACCCTGCGCTTGGCATAGTGCTGTGCTTGCTTTGGATCTAGGCTAAGAATGCCCACTGCTTTCCCGTGCGATTGAATCACCTCAATCGCGTGATCAATGGCGGCGACGACCTCAGGATGGCTCGGATTTCCGATGTGGCCCATAGAACCGGACAGATCCGACGGACCAATAAAGATGCCATCAACGCCATCGACACTGGCGATCTGCTCTATGTTGTCGATCGCCTGCTTGGTTTCTACCTGCAGCAATACACAAACTTGCTCATTGGCTTGATGAAGATAGTTGGGAATGCGATTCCACTGCGAAGCACGCGCCAGTGCTGCGCCGATGCCACGTTCGCCCAGCGGCGGATAGTAGGCCGCTCGCACCGCTTGCTCGGCTTGCTCGCCTGTATTGATCATCGGCAGTAATAAAGTTTGCGCGCCTATGTCCAACAGACGCTTAATCAAGGTTGGATTGGCTTCTTCAGCACGTACGATAGGCGAGGCTGAATGAGCCGCCAGTGCTTGCAAGTGCAGCTTAATACTGGTGAGGTCAAACGACGCATGCTCACCATCAATCAGTACCCAATCAAATCCCGCGCTGCCGCATATCTCTGCGCAGCTGGTGTCTGGAAGCCCGAGCCACAGCCCCCAAAGGGTTTGTGGCTCACTGAGCTGCTGTTTAAATCGATTCGTCGGTAACATAGCCACTCCTAAACAAACTTGACTGAAATGCCGCCAAGCGGTCCAAAGTCAGCGTGAATGGTGTCTCCAGCTTTGACGGCGACTGGGCGAGTAAACGATCCCGCCAAAATCACTTGGCCAGGCTCAAGAGAAACACCGTGCGGGGCAAAACGCTTACACACCCAGCAAATACCATTGGCAGGGTGACCAAGCACCCCAGCCGCTAGGCCAGTTTCTTCAATTTGTCCATTGAGATAGAGCATGGCTCCCGCCCAGCGCAAGTCGAACTCAGTGGGTTTAATCGGGCGCCCACCTAAGATGATGCCGCCATTCGCCGCGTTGTCGGCAATGGTGTCGTACACTTTGCGCGTATAGCCGCTATTTGGATCGGTGCGATGGCAACGAGCCGCAATCAACTCAAGAGCCGGCACCACATAATCGGTGGCATTAAGCACATCAAATATGGTGACGTTCTCACCTTCTAGCTTCTGTTTGAGGACAAAAGCGAGTTCTACTTCGATACGTGGATCGAGGAAGTCATCCGCTTTTATCTGCGCGCCGTCAGGGAAAAACATGTCATCAAGCAGTACGCCATAATCTGGCTGATCGATATTGACCGCCATCTGCATCGCTCGCGAAGTGAGGCCAATTTTGTAGCCTTTAATCTTTGCGCCTTCACGCACTTTACGCCCGACCCACTCACTTTGGATTTGGTACGCATCTTCCATCGTCATTTGTGGGTACTGTAAAGTCAGCGCCGAAATCTGCTCTCGCTGTTTCTCGGCATGGTAGAGTCGTTCTGCCGCCTCTTGCAGCTGCTCCGTTGTTAACATGGTTACTTCCTTTTCTCTCAACCGACTGATTGCGGATGGCTATTTTTGTTGCTGATCGAAGGCGTGATTCCCTCGACTTTTCACACTTAATTAATATGTTAACTACTTTATTTAATATGTTAACTATTGTCCAATCTGCAAAAAATCACAAAAAAACAAATAAAATCAATAAATTAAATTTAACCCCTCAATTTGGGCTGAAAACGAGCGCAGTAGCATTCACAAATTAAGTGATTTAGATCACTAAAATCAGGCTATTTGAAGACAAGTTTGCCAGTTAAGCGCGGTTATCTCTGATCAAAGACGCTATTTTGTTTGCCAATAATTGATCTGATTAACATATTAAGTATATTTGCCACACTTCATTAACAATCCAATTTGCAATCTTATCTGGATAGTTAATATATTAAATAAAAATGACTACGACTCACTCAGTGAGCAAACCCACCTAACGTGAACGAAAAAGGACTAGCGTCATGCGAGTAAATAAAATCGCCACTATGGCCACATCCGCTCTACTTCTGTTGAGCTCAATGTCGGCCAATGCCGAGCCAGAAAAGGTCATCAAAGTGAGTACTTGGGGCTCACCGAACCACGGTATCAATAAAGTGGTTTGGCCAACTTGGGGACAATGGATTGAGGAGGCCACAGAGGGCCGTGTCAGTTTAAAAGTCGAGTACGATCTTGCTCCACCTCATACCCAAATCGACGTGGTCACCGATGGCATTGGCGACGTCACTTGGATTTTTCATGGCCACAAAGCAGGGCGTTTTAAACTGACGCAACTGCCTGAAATCCCAACCTTTGCCGAAGGCACCAGTTCTGAGTTGATGTCGATGGCGTACTGGCGCACCTACGACAAATACCTAAAAAATGGTAAAGAGCACCGTGGTGTTGAAGTGATGGGCTTGAGCGTACATGGACCTGGTCAACTGATCACCAAACAGCCAGTGAGCCAATTAAGTGATATTGAAGGCAAGAAAATCCGTGTTGGTGGCGGAGTGGTGTCCACTATGGCCAAGGATATGAAAGTCACACCTGTGTTTATTCCAACCACTAAGGTATACGAATCTCTATCACAAGGCGTGGTCGAAGGGGCGTATTTACCATTTGAAGCGCTGAGTTCATTCCGCTTGTCGGAAGTGGCTGACAACACCTTAGTGGTTCCCGGTGGTCTATACCGAGGCAGCTTCGCCATCATCATGAACCGTGACACCTTTGCTGACCTATCTGAACAAGATCAGCAGGCGATCCGTTCGGTATCGGGAGAAAAGCTGTCGCGCTTGTTTGGTCAAATGTGGGATAACGCCGACCAAAATGCCTATCAAGAGGCACTCGCCGGTGGCCACACCTTCACTCCAGCCAGCGCGGAAATGATCACCCAGTTAAAACAGGCCAGTGAACCGCTAGTCAAAGATTGGTACAAGGTGGCGGAAAAGCGCAAAGTGAACGGCCAAGAAGCGTATCAGTACTTCAACCAGCAACTGGCAAAAGGGCTGTAATCTTATGACTGGTTTTAGTTTCGCTAAAGCCATTGAGCGAGGGCTGGGTTCCCTCGCTGCTCTGAGCTTATTCCTGATGATGGTCATCACCTTTGTTGATGTGACGGCGCGAAACCTACTCAATGCCCCGATCTTGGGCTCCACTGAAATGATTGAAGTGCTGTTAGCGATCATGGTGTTTATGGCGTTTCCGCTCGTTTCTTGGCAAGAAGAGAACATCTGTGTCGATCTGCTCGACAACTATTTTCCAAGTAAGTGGGTCAGCTTGCGCCAAATCATCATCAACCTCATCTGTGCCTGTTCGTTAATTCTGGTTGCGGCAACCAACTGGAAGTTGGCCGGTCGGTCACTTGAGTACGAAGAGGTCACTGAAATTCTTGAACTTCCGCTTGGCTATGTCACCTACTTAATCTCTGTGACAGGGTTTATTGGCGGCGCACTCACCCTATTCAACGCGGCTTACTACAGCAAAACCATGCTGTTTGGCAAACCGAGTGAATCTAAGGTATCACTGCCAGGCAAGGAGGCCTAAATGATTGAATCAATAATTGGCTTCGCGGTGCTGATCGCTTTGATCCTACTGCGGTTACCCTTGGCGTTTGCTATGGGTGTGATTGGCTTTATCGGCTTTTGGTACATTAACGATTACAACTGGACCGCAGCAATGTCGATGGCCGCCAGACGCATTATCGACACGGGCCAAGATTATGGCCTATCGGTGATTCCGCTGTTTATTTTGATGGGTAACTTCGTCACCAAAGCGGGCATCTCTAACGAATTGTACCGTGCCTGTAATGCGTTTGTTGGCCACCGCCGCGGCGGGTTATCGATGTCGACCATCTTGGCTTGTGGCGGCTTCTCTGCCATTTGTGGCTCCAGCCTAGCAACCTCGGCGACCATGTCGAAAGTCGCAATGCCACCGATGCGAAAATATGGCTACTCCGACGGCCTCGCTTCCGCGTCGATCGCCGCAGGAGGCACGCTGGGGATCTTAATTCCACCGAGCGTTATGCTAGTCATTTATGGGCTATTAACCGAAACCAGTATCCGCGAGCTCTTTGCCGCAGGCTTTTTACCCGGCTTACTCGGTATCGGACTCTACTTAGCCGCGGTACAGTGGGTGGTCGCCCGCAAACCCGACAGCGCTCCTCCTGGCGAACGCGTCAGTTGGAAAGATCGATTTATCGCACTGAAAGGCATTTTCTCAACCTTGCTGCTGTTTGTGATCGTCATGGGCGGCATCTATATCGGTGCATTTACACCAACGGAAGCGGCAGGGATTGGCGCGTGTGGCGCGTTTGCTCTCGCGGCGGTGCGTGGCAAGCTCAACTATGCGGTGGTGCGAGAAATCCTTATCGATACAGCAAAAACCTCAGCCTCGCTGTTTGCGGTGGTGATCTCGGCGTTAATTTTGTCTAACTTCGTCAACCGTGCAGGACTGCCAATGGCGCTGGTCGAGCTGATTCAAACCGCCAATGTCACTCCAATGATGGCGCTTGGCATTATCTTGCTGATCTACATTATTCTCGGCTGCGTATTCGAGAGCATGTCGATGATGCTGTTGACTGTGCCGATTTTCTTCCCTGTGATTGTGGAGCTCGGCTTCGACCCAATCTGGTTTGGCATTATCGTGGTGGTGGTGACGGAAATCAGCTTAATCACTCCGCCAGTGGGACTGAATGTGTTCGTGTTGTCTGGTCTGATAAAAGACATCAACACCGCGACGATTTTCAGAGGCGTATTGCCGTTTTGGGTGGCAGATATGGTTCGCCTCGCCCTGATTGTGTTAGTCCCAGCGATTGCACTTTACCTGCCAAATATGCTTTATTGATAGATACGAGCTCTTTCCTAGTGAAAGAGCTTTCTTTAACTATTTACTCGTAGAAACTGCCGATTCCAGTTCTCGAGTATTAAGGTTCAAAAATATAGATAATACAAGAGCCTAATACAGTGAACGGCACCGTTGGCTAAACGAGCATAAATAAGGTTTTTTACGTGACTAAATACGAAAATTCGCTACCACTTCAACTCATTAAAGCTCGCGACATCGCGATGCATTTCTTTCGTCCTGTTTTGGCCGATAACGATCTCACTGAGCAGCAGTGGCGTGTATTGAGAGTGCTGGATACCAAAGGGGCGATTGACTTTTCCACTCTTTCGAAAGAGACCTGTATTCTCAGCCCTAGCCTAACCGGCATCATCAGTCGCCTTGAGAAGCACGGGTTGGTCACCAAGGAGAAATCGCCCCACGACGGTCGCCAATTCTATATTCACCTTACAGACAAATCGCAGTCGCTGTTAGAGCAATTGCGACCTCAAATTGAACAGCAATACGTCGCATTAAAAGAAGCATTAGGGGAAAGTAAGTACCAGCAGCTTTCTGACTTACTCAATGAGTTAATTGCGGTTCACCACAAATAGCAAAACACCCACATTCGCGTGGGTGTTTTTATTCGGGTTAGGCCACTTTGGCCACTTCTTGCCTCGCTTCAACGCTTTTAAACTCGCGGTCAAAGTAAATCAGGCCATCTTTATCGTTGCAGCGAATCGCATCCAACTCAACAAAGAACACCGTATGAGTGCCTATTTCTTGACTAGAGGTGATCTTACCCTCTAAGTTCGCCAACGCACCGTTTAACACAGGAACGTGCGCCGCGTTTTGTTGCCAGCCTTCAAGCGCGAATCTATCTTCCATCGCCAAGCCCGTCATACCGGCAAAATGCATTGACATTTCTTGGTGTTCACTGGCACAGACGTTAATGCAAACATAGCCATTTTGCTTAAAGATCGCATTGGAGGCACTATTGCGATTCACACACACCAGCACAGTAGCAGGGGTGTCACTGACTGAACAAACCGCAGTCGCGGTGATGCCCACTGTACCCGCATCACCACCAGTAGTGACAATATTGACCGCTGCGGCGAGCTTTGACATCGCATCGCGAAAATCCTTTTGTAGAGACATAATCCTTCCTTTCTCGGTTGAGTGATGACGTTATGATTTTTATAGGTTGCTTCACTGAAGCAGTGGGATAATAGTGCAAAAATAGCCGTCATCAGTGAATAGACACTTGTGTTAATCACTTGTACTTTTCGCAGCTTTCAGGGAAACAGCGATGAAGAGAAAAGAGGTATTGCTACAAGCTATTTTAGGCTCACTGTTCATGGCACTGATGATGTCGGGCGTGATTTCGCTGAGCAAAATCGGTTGGCAACCTACCTGGTTTCCCGCCTGGCGAGATGCCTTTGTTGTCGCCTGGCCGGTGGCGTTTTTGCTCAACCTGACAGTGATGCCAAAAGTGCGCCGCTTAGCCAGCTGGTTAGCAAATCTGGGGTGACACCAAACAGAAAAGGAGCGATATTCGCTCCTTTTGCTTTGCTATTATTGCGTTCTCAAGCGTTGCCAATATTTCTCGTAAATGGCAAGTGCTTGTGGACCAACATCATTAATGAATTCGCCATTTTGCACATCTTGTTCAGCAGGGAAAATGGTTGGGTTGTTCTTCAACTCTGCTGGCAACAAAGCTCGCCCTGCATTGGTCGCAGAGGCATAGCCTAAGCTGTTGACAATTTCTGCCTGGTTCTCTGCTTGGTACATAAAGTTGATGAACTTATGTGCCAGCGCTTTGTTTTTGCTTCCCGATGGAATGATGAAGTTGTCCATCCATAAAATCGCACCCTCTGCCGGCATAACAAACTGCAACTCTGGCATCTCAGCCTGACCTTGATACGCGTTGCCGTTCCATTGCATACCAACAGCAGCTTCGCCCGCTACGTAAGGCATGTGCGGCGCATCCGAGTTATACAACAACACATTTTGCTGCAATGCGACTAACGAGTCGTACGCGGCTTTGATCTCTTGTTCATTTTGGCTGTTGATACTGTAACCATTCAGTTTCAGCGCCATACCAAACACATCACGGATATCATCGATAAGCATCACTTGTTGCGCGTATTTCTCATCCCAAAGATCCGCCCAACGCGTCACCGGTGCATCCACTAGCTGCGGGTTGTAGCTCATCCCAGTCACGCCCCAAATGTAGGGTAACGAGTACTGGTTTTTCGGGTCATGGGCCTGACCAAGCAGCCCAGTCATGGTGTCTTGCATATTCGGCAGTTGGCTATGGTCTAGCTCAGACAACAAGCCTTCGCGCGCCATCTTTTCGATAAAGTATGCCGAGGCAAACACCACATCGTACCCAGTGCCCTTAACTAACTTAAGCTTGGTGTACATCGATTCGTTGTTTTCAAACGTGGTGTAGTTGATGGTGACACCTTCTTGTTTTTCAAAAGCTTTCAGCGACGCTTCCGGTAGATACCCACCCCAAGCGTACACATTCAGCACCACTTTTTGTGCGTAGCTGGCAGAGCTCACTAGCAGCGTGGATAACATCAAGCCTTTGATCAATGATTTCATAGTTTGTTTGTCCAAAACAAAGCCAGCACCATGCTGGGGATCGGCTGAATCATTGAGCAAATGTTGCAACAAAGAAAGCAAATTTTATTTATCTTGAAAAACAAAATTGGTGATTAAAATAATTATCAACAATGCATTTACCACACCAATAGAACGTAACAACAAGAAATAACTGCAACTGCGTATCAAGATTGGGGCAACCTCTCTTTGTGGTAACGGAGATTTTGCTTATCTTCATTTCGATTCATATAGTTAGCTAACAGCGTGAGTAAAATGGCATCAGCATGAGAAGAACCTACCCCAGAGTTACCATCCGAGTTGCGCTTGGTACCTTGTTTGTTTTAATGACCACGATAACCATCGCCGTGGCTGTCTCACTGCAATACTACTTTTACAAACAGTCTGAACTCGACAATACCTTGGTCAGATATCATAACGTGGCCAGCAATGTAAAAAACCAGATCGTGCAACTTGATCGCACTGCTGTCGGCTTGATCAACAAAGCCGCCCTGTCGTTTGATTTCTTTAAACCCGATATGGAAAACCCTGATTACCTGATACGGCTATTGAGCACCGTATTGGCGTACGACGATAATATTTACAGTATCTACCTCGCCGACAGCCAAGAAAACCTGTTTCAAGTCATCGATTTAGATACCAAAATCAGCAAGCAAAAGTTGCTCGGACGCGAAGATGAAAGCTGGCTGGTGGTTTATCACCACAGGACTGACCAAGGCCGAGTGCGCACCTTGTCTTTTTACAACGATGATCTCGTTTTAACTCGCACCGCGCAAAGTCGAACTAACTTACTGCCGTCACTGCGTCCTTGGTATCAAAATGCTCGCTTTGACAAGGTACATAAAACCGAACCCTATCTATTCAATCATCTCAATATCACCGGCCAGACTTACTCCAAGAGAATTAGTAACACCGACCTAGTCATCGGCCTTGACTATACTCAGACCACGATTCAATCGTACTTAAGGCGCAACGCCGAGGCTGTCGTTGATGATGAGCAAGAGTTTGAAGCCTACCTGTTCCTTGATGATGGCCGACTGATTGCCACCAATCAGAATATTAAAATCGACCAAGATTTACCCATCGTTCCCTCCTTAGCACTCACTGCCCACCAACGTGACCTGATTCAACGTACCCCGATACTCAGAGTATCGAGCCAACTTGATTGGGAGCCGATCGATTTTGCGGTATCAGGCCAGCCCTATGGTTACGCCATTGATATGATGAACCTGATTAGCCACAAAACTGGACTTAAGTTCAATTATATTAATGGCTTAAGCTGGCCCCAATTGGTCGAGCAATACCATCAAGGTCGGCTGGACATATTGCATTCGGTTGCCGCAGAGGACCAATCCTCATTTGCTGAGGCCATCAGTTTGCCTCTGTTTCGCTCTGAGTTCGCCTTGGCAAACCGAGAAAGCAGCGTAGACATAGACCAAGTGATTAAGCAAACGGGTTATCGGATTGGGGTGCTAGAGGGTTGGACCATACAGCAGCGCTTCGAGCAGACCTTTCCGCAAGCAAACTTTGTGTTTTACACCAGCTTAGAAAGTGCGTTAGAGCAGTTGGAAGTGGGTGAAATCGATGCAGTGCTCGACAATCGTCTGGTGCTGAGCAAAAAAGTTGACTCACTCACAATAGATAGTATCGAGCTCACGCCGATTTCACCTCAGGTGCTTAATGACCAGTTTCGCTTAGTGCTTACACCCGAATACAAGTACCTGAAACCTATCCTGTCGCAGGCGATTGAGCAAATCAACCGCCCGGCAACGCAGCAATACCTAAGCAAAAAATGGTCAAAAGAGCGACCCATCTATACCCATATCCCCTATGACACGGTACTCGATCTCAGCCAAGATGCTCAGCGTCAAGGTCAACTGCAAAGCGTGATGCTCAACGGTCAATCCCACTATCTGTTTCTAGAAAAGCTCACCACATCAGAGTCACTGATCTTTGCCGTTTTGATTCCAGAGCAACAGATTATCAATTTGGTCAATCAACGCATCTACCAGTTCATCCTCTACTCATTGGTGGTGTTACTGCTTTTGCTGCCTGTGGTGTGGTTTTTTGCGATTCCGGTGGTGCGTCCGATTAAGCAAATCGAGCAGCAAGCTAAGTTAATCGCACGGCGTCGCTATGACGATATTCATTTGGTACCAAGCCGGGTAAAAGAGTTGCATCAATTGTCGAGGTCGATGTGCAACATGGCCAAATCACTCGATTGCTATCAGCAAGAGCAGCAGGTCTTTATTGATTCGTTTATTCAATTGGTCGCCGATGCGATTGACGAAAAGTCGCCATACACTGGTGGCCACTGTATGCGAGTTCCCGAGTTGGCCATGATGTTGATTGAGCAAGCGCAAGCGAGTAAAAATGGGACATTCGCTGATTTTGGCTTCAACAGCGAAGCCGAATGGCGTGAATTTAGAGTCGCAGCTTGGCTGCACGACTGCGGAAAAATCACCACTCCAGAATATGTCGTCGACAAAGCCACCAAACTCGAAACCAACTACAACCGTATCCACGAAATTCGCACTCGGTTTGAAGTGTTGTGGCGCGATGCCAAAATCGATGCTTTGCAAAGTCAGCTCGACCAGAGCCTATCAGCACCAGACGCAGCGGCAATGCTCAGTGAGCGATTTGAACAACTCACCCAACAATTTGAACAGATCGCCAAAGCCAATTTGGGCGGTGAGTTTATGAGTGACGACGAGATAACTCAGATTATTGAGATCGGGCAGCAAACCTGGCAGCGGCACTTTGATGACCGATTAGGCTTGTCACCCAACGAGTTAGCGCGCTTCCCTGACGATGCAAACAATGACGATACCCGTGAGACACTGCTTAGCGATAAAGCTTGGCATGTGATTGAACGCGAGCGTCAGTATTCGCTGGCACCGGAGCTTGGCATCAATATGGCGATCCCTGACCACTTGTACAACTTAGGCGAGATTTACAACCTATCGATTCGCCGTGGCACACTTACCGCAGAAGAGCGGTTCAAGATCAATGAGCATATGATCAGCGGGATTAAGATGCTCAACAATATTCCTTTCCCCGAAGAGCTCAAGCGTGTGCCGCAATATGCCACCACTCACCATGAAACACTCAAAGGCAGTGGCTACCCACGTAAATTGGCCGCCGACCAACTCTCGATTCCCGAAAGAGTACTGGCTATTGCAGATGTATTTGAAGCATTGACTGCTTCAGATAGACCATACAAACAGCCGAAAACCTTATCTCAGTCCTTAGATATCATGCACTTTATGGTTAAAGACCAACATCTTGATGGCGAACTGTTCCGCTTATTTATCGAGCAAGGGGTTTACTTAACCTATGCCAAGCAGTTCCTAGCAACGGAGCAAATTGATGAGGTAGACGTCGATAAGTATCTGAGCTAAATCTAGACGCTGCCTACTTGGTCGCAAGGCGAGTGGCAACTCTATGCAAAATATGGTGATTTTAACCAAAATGACTACGTGAGAAACTTTCGCTACTTTATTGTTGGCTTAGGTTTGATCACCTTTAGTTGTGGTTACTTTATCTCGTTTACGCTGTTAACCCATGACATCAACAACCAATACAACCTTAAACACATGTTACGTTATAACGGAAAAACCCTCTGCCAGCGCTACGCCGCCGACAGAGGGTTTAGGGGTGTTATGAGCAGCTTAGTAGCTCACTTGGCACGTTTCCCATTGCGCTGTTTGGAACCCTGCGCTCGCTTGAGATGCCAAGTCGGCACACAGATTCTCTTTAACATCTTTAATATCGTTCATGTTAAAGCGAATGCTTGAGTAGGTATCAAAGTTTTTCACTTTTACGCTGCCGTTTTCCAAGTTGTAAATATATTGGATCCACGTGGTGTAAGTACCCATGTAGTTAGGGTCAATAATATCTTGTGGTACCAATGCGGCGGCATCATAAGTCGATTGCAGTTTCGCTTCCGTTTGCGCCCAAGTTAAGTTATCCCAGTTTTTCTGGCCGTTAGTCGTCCAAAGAAGACGTGCATTTCGGTCAAGAGAACTTATTGAGGTGTTGAGTTTGTTCGCTGTAGTGATCTCACTGAAATCGAACTGTTTAACATATTCACGGTGCTCTTGTTGTAGCGGCTCGTTGGCCATCACGCGCAGGTCATCTTGGCCGTTGTGAATCACGACTTTGCCACCCTCGTTCAATTGAATCAGCATCACGTCGCCAGATTTATCCTGTACTGACACGTGCAAGCCGTGTTTGCCAGCGTTAGGAAGCTCTGAATTCCAGGCAATTTGAAACTCGCCTTGCTCAAGCGCCGCTTTGGCCTCTTGAACCGTTTTAAAGTTCTGTGCAAAGAAGGTTGAAATATCGGCTAGATTGACCGCCGGCGCGCCATTGTCTTTATACTGAGCTAAGAAGGGCACTGAATCTTCCATATAGAGCACAGATGAAGCTAACCCCTCAACGTTGATCGCTTCGGCGGCGACGCCATGGAAGACTTCAAAATCTCGCAACGCGACAGTTTGGTATTTGGCAGTCCACTTGGCCGCATTTTGGTACTCGTTCACAGCGCCGGTTTGGTGCGTTTTACCCACGGGCATCACTTCAGCGACAGCGCCCATACGCTCTGCCCAATCTAAGGTGCGTACTACAGATTCACCGTGCGGCGTATCAACTAAGATACGTGAACAGGCGTTAGCAACGCCAGAGACAGTGGCGATTGTCGCAGCGGCAAGAGCAACAGTAGCGAACTTGTTAAGTTTAAAGTTTTTCATCATGACCTCGATTCTCAGATTGATCTATTGGCTTAGCTTCATGCCGCATCAGTCGCAGTTCCTTTCGTTAGAGACAGTATGCGATGAAATGTCCAATCTGGTTATCGTCTCAGACTAGGTAAAAACCCTATGGTCACTATACGCGTTCATCATCGCGTAAAGTCAGTACTTCGAACCCATCTTTCGTCACTAAAACCGTGTGCTCCCACTGCGCAGACAGTTTTTTGTCTCGCGTCACTACCGTCCAGCCATCTTTTTTGGTTTTGGTCTTTGCCGTGCCTTGGTTAATCATCGGCTCGATGGTAAACACCATACCCGGTTGCAACACTAAGCCAGTATTGGCAATCCCGTAGTGTAAGACTTGCGGATCTTCATGCATCTCTCGGCCAATACCGTGGCCACAATATTCGCGCACCACGCTGTAACCATGAGCCTCAGCGTAACTCTGAATCGCATGGCCGATGTCACCCAAGCGAACCCCTGGCCGCACCTGTTCAATCCCCCGCCACATTGCTTGATACGTTACGTCCACTAATCTGCGCGCTAAAGGGCTGGCGTTTGGCATCACGTACATCTTGCTTGAGTCAGTAATGTAGCCGCCTTTTTCAAGGGTAATATCAAGATTAATGATATCGCTATCCTTAAGAATCTGGCTGGCCTTAGGCACCCCATGGCACACTACATCATTGAGCGAGGTGTTGAGCACATATTGATAACCATACTGCCCCTTACTTGCCGGGCGTGCCTGCAGTTCATCAACGATGAACTCCTCTACCTGTTGATTGATTTCCATGGTCGACAAGCCTGGTTTTACCCAATCATCAAGCATGGCAAACACCTGGGCCAGCAACTGGCCAGAGGTACGCATCAACTCAATTTCCGCGTCGCTTTTAATAACGACATTACGCCCCATGCTTGATGTCCTCACCGTTAGAAACATTCGCCAGTGAAACCTCGGCTGATTGCAGTAAATCAGCCACCAATTGATTGAACGTCAAATGTGGATGCAACTCGGCCAGTAGACCAATTTTGATCCAGAACTCGGCTTGCGAGTTAATCGAGCGCGACATGACCGAGCTCGCCTTGCGTAGCTCTTCGTGCAACTCTTCCGATATTTTTACTATACCCAAAATATTCACCTTATATACAAAATATATATAAATTGTATATGTATTGAATGTCAGGTCAAGTCACTGATCACTTTGATCCGGTTAAGTGTTACGCCTAAATCCCCTATCGATCAGATAATGCTCAATCTTACTGGCTATTTCACGCCTTATTGATAAAACTATACATAGAGAGGGTTATTGATGGACTGGGTGTGGCTAGCTTACGGTTATTCACTGTCCGTCCCACCTAAACCGACCACTGAGGACGCCATGCCTTCACATCAGAAGTTAATACAAGTCATCAATATACAGTCGGAGATTGCTCAGCTGGGGCTGGATCTCGGTAGAATCATGCAGTTTGTCGTCGAACGAACCCTCTCTCTGGTCGACGCTGATGGCGCTGTAATCGAACTCGCCGAGCAACAAGACATGATCTATCGCGCCGCCTCAGGTATCACCGCCAAATCTTTAGGTCTGCGGCTCAAAATCGACTCGAGTCTATCCGGTTTATGTATCCGCTCCGGCGAGGTGTTGACCTGCTTTGATGCTGAATCCGACCCGAGAGTCGACCAAACGGCTTGTCGAAATATGGGCATTCGCTCAATGGTGGTGGTGCCGCTGACGTTCCAAGCAACAACAATAGGCGTGTTGAAAGCTGCGTCTTCCCATGCCTATAAGTTTGATCAACAAGATATTTTCTTGCTCGAAAAGTTAGCCACTATGGTTGCCGCGATGATGTCCTTGTGTGAGAAATACGACCGAGACGCCCTGTTTATCAAAGCCACTCATGATGATTTGACCGGGCTGGCCAATCGAGCTCTATTTATGGAACGTTTTCGAACCACTCTGGAGCAGTGTCAGAAGTTTGAACAACAATCGGCGCTTGTAATTAGCGATTTGGATGGACTAAAGACAATCAATGACAATCAAGGTCACCTAGCGGGTGATGCCGCGATTTGTGAGTTTGCTAACCGAGTACAAAAACTCACCGATTGTTCGAATACCGCAGCTCGATTAGGGGGCGATGAGTTTGGGGTGATTCTTGCCCCTATCAACCATGGTGCGGAGGTACAAGATTTCGTCTATGAGCTCGAATCTGAGCTGTCTGAACCTATCGAATTTGAAGATCAACAGATTCAAATCAGCGCCAGTGTCGGCTATGCCTTGATCCCCAAAGATGGACTAGAGATTAATCAACTGATTCATCTGGCCGACCAGCGCATGTACTCGGCAAAACGTGCCCGCAAAGCGCGCCGTGCGATACGGCACTAAAAAGGGAGCATCGCGCTCCCCTATTCAATATCCTTGGCTGATGCCAGTCACTGCTTTATTTGGCAACTAGATAGTGATGCAACCTATCTTTCATTTCAGCGCGATTATGTTTCATCAGTAGCATTTCTTGATCACTGATCGGTGAGTCGCGTAACTCGAGTTTGCGGATATCTTTATCGAGCTGATTGTATTCTCTCATCAAGCTGTCAAACGTCTCATCACTTTTGGCAAGGGTGATAATGGTTTGTTTGTACTCTGGAAACTCTTTCAACAGTGAGTGGTCTTCACCAAGCATATATGGACCTTCCTATTTACTCATCGAATCAACTGGCTAATTTTCAACCATAGCAATGAAAGGCGATCATTAAAGCGATCAACAGCACTTACTGACATGAAATTTTTGCAATCGTGATTGTGATGATTTTTTGAGACAAGGCTAAACGAGAAGTGGCTTTCATTGCTGTGGAAGCAATGAAAGCACAAGGCACTATCGGTTACTTTTGCGCACGTTGCCAATGCACCAGCCACTTATCCAAATGGTTAGCAAACTGCTGTCTGTCAGCTTGACTCAGTGGCGCTGGTCCACCGGTTTGGAGACCGCTGCTGCGCATGGTTTCCATAAAGTCACGAATGTTCAATCGAGATTTGATGTTTTCTTTGGTAAACATTTCACCGCGTGAGCTAAGTGCATGCCCTCCTTTG